>JBJOON010000185.1:0-5787 GCA_046051235.1 Bacteroidota bacterium | reverse complement strand
GGTATCGGCATCAATGCTCTGAATAACCGCATCTTGAGATACGTTACAGAACTTGGCAATTTTATTTCGAAGGATAGGTGAAAGCTCGTGTTCAGTGCGACAAACCAAGATGTCGGGTTGAACCCCATTTTCCAAAAGCATTTTCACGCTGTGTTGAGTAGGCTTCGTTTTCAATTCACCAGCCGCAGCCAAATAAGGAACAAGCGTCAAGTGAATGTTAATGCAATCGTCTTCGTATTCCCACATCAATTGACGAACAGACTCCACGTACGGAAGCGATTCAATGTCACCAACGGTTCCACCAATTTCTGTAATCACCACATCGTAATCGTGGGCATTTCCCAACAATTGTATGCAACGCTTGATCTCGTCGGTAATGTGAGGAATAATTTGAACGGTCTTTCCCAAGTATTCGCCACGACGCTCTTTGTCGATCACGCTTTGGTATATGCGACCAGTAGTAATGTTGTTCGCTTGTGAAGTTGGAATGTCTAGGAAGCGCTCGTAGTGCCCCAAATCTAAATCGGTCTCAGCGCCATCTTCCGTCACGAAACATTCTCCGTGCTCGTAAGGGTTCAAGGTTCCTGGATCAATATTAATGTAGGGATCTAGCTTCTGAATGGTTACAGAATAGCCTCTTGCTTGAAGAAGTTTAGCTAAAGATGCTGAGATGATTCCTTTACCCAGTGAACTGGTTACTCCGCCGGTTACGAAGATATATTTGGACCGTTTTGAGGATACCGCTTGCTTTTTTTGCATAACGGGAGACAAAGTTAAGCCATTTGCTAAGTAAGATGCAACTTTACTTTATGGAAACCAATAAAAGTCTTCTTTGCCGCATCCTGGAACCACTTCAGACCAATTGGTTAGGTCGAGTTGAATTTTTACAACCGCTGCTTTTTTGAACGGATGTTGCATTCCTGTTAGAAATTGAGACAGGTTGGAAACGCCCGGATTGTGTCCGATAAAAACCACATCGTTCCAATCTGTGGGAAGCAGTTCAATCACTTCCAGCAAGTCTGAGAGCTCGGCGTTGTAAATGTTTTTTTCGAGGTGAAGAACGGGTTTGTGACTTTGCGTGGTACCGAGCGTATGTGCGGTCGAGTAGGTGCGCACGGCAGGGCTCACCATCCAGTTCGTTGGAAGTTGTCCAAGGTGATTTCCTAAAGCCAAGGCTTGAAGGTTTCCGCGTTCGGTGAGTGGTCTGAAGCTGTCGGGTTGACCGAAAAGATCTTCCGCTTCAGCGTGACGAATAATGTAAAGTGTTTTCATGATTCGTCTTCGGCGTGAAGAATGTGTAGAATGCGGTGAACTAGCGGAGAGAGCATGACGCCAGCAGTGGTCAAAAACGCAACACCGCTGTAGAGGGCATAGAACGAAGCGAACCATTTACCTGCGTCGTTGGTAATAACGGTTACAGGACCCATGCCGGTAAGAATCATGGAACTGTTGTAAAACGCGTCGAGCCAACCCATTGGCCCGGTATAGTGGTAGCCGACAGTTCCAATGAACAGCGATAATGCAATAAGAAAAATGCTCAGAAAGAAATAATAAAGCTGTCGCTTCAAATAAGCCGTATTAGAAATCACAGGCTTTGTTTTTCTTTCGAAGCGGTGCATCATACGTTGTATTCTCTTCCTTTTACGTTGAGAATTTTGGTGTATTTCTTCAGGCTACGAAGAACAATGAAAATGATGAAGCCAATGAATAGGGCAGTATGCCAGAACGGGGTGAGTATTTCCTTCCAACCGAAATAACCGAAGTGCACGTAGTTTTTCATTGCGTCAAGTAGAGCGAATGAAATGAATACCGCGAAGAATCCGTTGTATTCGCGCTTTAGAACATTGCGAAGTGAAAATTCTACGGGAGCAGATTTCCAGGATGAAAAACGCGGGAAGAAAGGCGGAGTTCTTTCTGTCCATTTGATATAGACATCTCCGAATTTATTTCGAAGGAAGAATTCTTCTGCGAACATAATGCGTTCGTAGTACAACCAGAACAGTAGGCAAGAAGTAAGGGTGAACCACCAATTCCCAACGTACATGATGATACCTAGCCACATGAAGAAGTTTCCTAAATAAAGGGGATGACGAACAATGCTGTAGATGCCCGTGTGGTTTAACACTTCAGCAACCTGACCTTCTTTGGTGTTTCTACCTGAAGTGCCTTTCGGCGTATATCCTATTGTTAACACGCGTATGAATTGACCAAAAAACGAAATTCCTAAGCACGTCCAAGCCCTCGAACAGTGGATTGTCGGTATCCATTTCAAACCAAATAACCGAAGCGGCCAATACATACAATACCAACGGAAGAAAGCTGCGCCAACGAAATAGCCAGTTTCCACTTTTGTTCATCTCTTCAATAAGCGCCATAATAAAATTTTATGTCGCGAAAGTACGAATCAACTTCGTTGTTGGAACTTCGTAATTGGAAAACCTTCGGTTTTATTCCTACTTCGTAATTGGAACTTCGTAATTGGAATTGCATTGTTATTCTTCCCTTTTCTTCCCCTCTCTTAATATCTATTACCTTTTCTAGAGACATTCACAAAGCATTCGCACGAAGTGCATTCGTCCGCAGGACATTCGTGCTTGCACATTCGCCCTACGGGCATTCGCCTCCGGCATTAAAGCATCTTCAACGCTCCCATTCCTCCATCTAACCCAATCACCTGCCCGGTCATCCAAGTGCTTTTGTCGCTTAACAAGAAAGAAATGGCTTCAGCTAAGTCGTTGGGTTGACCAATGCGGCCTAATGGGTGACGCTTATTTGAAGCTTCAACTTTTTCTGGCGTATTGATGAATTTTTCGGCGAGTCCGGTTTGTGTCAACGATGGAGCAACTACATTCACGCGAATCTTCGGAGCGAGCTCAGCAGCTAGGCTTTTACCCAATCCTTCCAATGCGCCTTTCGCCATGGCAACGCTAGCGTGAAAGGGCATGCCCAACTTCACCGCAACCGTGCTGATGAATACGATAGAGGCCGACTCTGATTTTTTCAAATAGGGAAGTGCCAACTGCGTTGCCTTCAATGCGCCATAGGCGTTAATGTTCATGTCGGAAAGAAACACTTCATGAGAAATGCGATGGGCAGGAAGCAAGTTGATTGTTCCCGGACAATACACCAATCCGTCGAGTACCAACCCTTCGGGAAGGTTCAATGATTCGTCTTCAATGTTCCAAACGAAGCTGTTCGGGTGTGAAGATGCTTCGCGTGAGGTGAAATAAACCGAGTGTCCTTGCGATTCAAGCAAGGCAACGGTTGCTGCGCCAACGCCTTTCGCTCCGCCAATAACTAAATAATTCATTACTTGTCGAGGTTAACGTATTTCAAAAATTCATTGCGAGTCGCTTCATTGTCGAAGGCTCCTGAATAGGACGAAGTCACAGTAGCACTGTTGAAGTCCTGCACGCCGCGACTGCTCACACACAGGTGAACCGCGTCGATAAGCACCGCTACATCTTCCGTTTCCATCACACGCTTTAACTCTTCAGCAATTTGAATGGTTAGGCGCTCTTGCACTTGCGGACGTTTCGCGAAGTATTGCACAATACGATTCAATTTAGAAAGTCCAATTACTTTTCCATTGGAAATGTAAGCCACATGCGCTTTTCCAATGATCGGAACGAAGTGGTGCTCACAATTCGAGTAGAACGTAATGTTGCGCTCCACCAACATTTCTTTGTATTGGTATTTGTTTTCGAATAGTTTTACTGAAGGTTTGTTCTCAGGATTCAATCCGGAAAAAATTTCCTTGATGTACATTTTCGCCACGCGATGGGGCGTGCCTTGAAGTGAATCGTCGGTTAAATCGAGGCCCATGATGTTCATGATGTCGCGAAACTTCTCTTCAATCTGCTCAATTTTCTCTTCGTCGCTAAGCAAAAATGCATCCTCTCGCATGGGAGTCTCAATCGTAGTCATTACGTGCTGATCTCCCATCTCGTCGATTTGAATGGCAATAAGCTCTTTTTCTGTTTGTATCATTTGGTTCAATTGTAAAGTTTAAACCACTTAAATTGAACTTTGTTCGAATCCATTATATTTGTCGAATACCTAAACCTAGTAATATGTCACTTTGGAGGAAAAAAGATTTAGCCGCAATGCTCGCAGATGCAGAGGGCGGAGAGAAATCGTTAAAGAGAACGTTGGGCGCCTTTCAGTTGGTAGCCCTTGGAGTTGGCGCCATTATCGGTGCTGGATTGTTTGTTAGAACTGCTGCCGCTGCCGCAGAAGCTTCTGGAAATGGTGTAACCCTTTCCTTTGTTGTAGCTGCAATTGGATGTGCATTCGCAGGTCTCTGTTATGCAGAGTTTGCCGCCATGATTCCAATTTCAGGTAGTGCTTATGCCTACTCATTTGTAACCATGGGGGAATTGGTTGCCTGGATTATCGGATGGGCACTTGTTATGGAATACGCATTGGGCGCGGCTACCGTGTCTATTGCTTGGAGCGAATACTTGAATAATCTCTTCGGAGGAACTATACCTTACGAATGGTGTCACTCACCATTCGAAAGTATTCAGTACTTGACGGGAGAGGCCATGAATCAAGCAACCGCTTTAATTCCTGAATTATCGAAATCTGTTCACCACGGTAAATTAATCTTATCTGCCGAGCAGTTGGAAAAACTTCCGACTTTGGCTGGTTCGGTTCAAACGTCAACAGGAATGATTAACGCCCCTGCATTGGTTATTCTGTTCATGTTAACATTGCTACTTATTAAAGGAACCAAAGAATCTGCTTTCGTAAATGCCATTATCGTTTTCTTGAAAGTGGCTATCGTATTGGTGTTCATTGCTATCGGATGGCAGTTCATTAACCCAGATCACTACACACCATATTTGATCCCAGAAGGAGTAAAAGACCACGAAGGTTTCTTCGATTGGGGATGGGGCGGTGTTCTAGGTGGAGCAGGAATTGTATTCTTCGCATTCATCGGATTCGATGCGGTTTCGACTGCAGCGCAAGAAGCAAAGAATCCAAAGCGCGATATGCCTATCGGAATTTTAGGTTCGTTGGTGGTGTGTACCATTTTATACATTCTCTTCGGACACGTTCTTACAGGTGTTGCTCCTTGGTCAGATTTTGGTGATCCTGCACTAGGAAAAGAAGCCTCTGTTTCTTATGCCATTAGCACATACATGAAAGGCTACGAATGGCTTTCAACTGGAGTAACCGTAGCTATTCTCGCCGGATTCTCTTCAGTAATATTGGTAATGCTCATGGGACAAAGCCGTGTGTTTTATAGTATGGCCAACGATGGCTTGTTGCCAAAAGCATTCGGAGAACTTCACCCACGTTTCAACACACCATACAAAGCCAACTGGATTCTCTTTGTATTTGTAGGAGCGTTTGCGGCATTCGTTCCTGGTAGTGTTGCCGGCGACCTCACCAGCTTCGGAACCCTATTCGCTTTTGTACTTGTAAGTGCTGGTGTTTGGTTGCTCCGCATCAAGAGCCCAGAAATTGCACGTCCTTTCAAAACCCCACTAGTGCCATTAGTTCCTATTTTAGGTATCATTATTTGTGGAGGTATGATCGCTGCATTGGACACCGAAACCCTCAAAGTAGCTATGTACTGGATGGTGATTGGCTTGGTGATTTATTTCGGTTACTCACGACGTAACTCAAAGCTTCACCCGAAGAAATAAGCAATAAATCAATAGCATAAAAAAACAAAGGCTACCCGGAAGAGTAGCCTTTGTTTTTTTTATATGTCGTTGAAAAAAACAAACAACAGACGGAAGAAATTCAGGAACTCTAACACACCTTTACAACTCG
>JBJOON010000184.1:0-3566 GCA_046051235.1 Bacteroidota bacterium | reverse complement strand
CGACATGCTATCGATAATGGGTAACAACGTGCTTCCGAATGGCGTTATTTTATATTCCACCCTAGGTGGAATTTCAGCATAAATAATTCGCTCCAATAGACCATCGGTTTCCATTTCTCGAAGCTGATTGGTTAGGGTTTGCTTGCTTATATCGGGAATGTTCTTCAACAATAAACTGTAACGATTTCGGTCTGTACGAATCATATGAATGATGCTCGGCTTCCACTTTCCACCTATGATATTCATGGTATATCCAACCGGACAGTTGCCCGCAACGAAGTCCTTTGTCTTTCTAACACCTGTCTTTTCCATTGGTCTAAAATTATAGTCTATACACATAATTTATGTATTGACGGATTTCAAAGACGAAGGTAATAATTTTGAATTCAAATTAACGAAAACGAGTAAACGATGAAACTTCTTCAACCTATAAAAATAGGATCTTTAAATCTAAAAAACAGCATGGCCATGGCGCCAATGACACGTAGTCGCGCAAACTTCAGTGGTGAAGTTTCGGACTCTACAGTTGAATACTACAAGCAACGCGCCGGCGCGGGACTAATCATTTCGGAAGCTATAAACATTAGCCAACAAGCGTTAGGAAGTCCACTAACACCTGGGCTTTTCACATCCACTCAAATTGAAGCATGGAAAAAAGTAACGCAATCGGTTCACGATGCGGGCGGAATTATTTTCGCGCAACTGTGGCACACGGGAAGAGTTGGACACTCATTGGTGAAAAACGGAGAACAGCCTGTAGCCCCCTCTCCTGTTGCCATTCAAGGACAACAGCATTTCACCATGGAAGGTCCAAAAGATTACGAAACGCCGCGCGAATTGAATATTGAGGAAATTAAAACCATCATTGATGAATACAAGCAAGCAGCCATAAACGCCATTGAATCAGGATTCGACGGTGTTGAACTTCACGCTGCATTCGGATACTTACCGAATCAATTCCTTGCTGAAAGTGCCAATCAGCGTACCGATGAATACGGAGGTTCTTTCGAAAATCGCAATCGCTTCGTTCTTGAAATCATGAATGAAATTGTTTCAGCCATTGGCAAAGACAAAGCTGCCATTCGCATTTCACCAACGAGCACTTACAACAATATCACTCATGAAAATCCGATTGAACAATTCACGCATCTAATAGAGCATTTGAATAAACTTCCTCTCGCCTATTTGCATTTGATGAATGTACCGTTTCCGAAAGATCAGTTTCCACAATACCCTTCCAATTGTATAGATGCATTTGGAAAGTTAAGTGTTCATCCAGTTATTGCAAATTGCGGATACACGCGTGAATCGGCCGAAGCCGAATTGGAAAAGGGCATTGCGAAAATGGTTTCCTTTGGAACGTTGTTCCTGGCTAACCCAGACTTACCTTTACGATTCGAATTAAATTCAGAATTAAATCAGCCTGACCGCGCTACCATGTATGGCGGCGGAGATCAAGGCTACATCGATTACCCATTTTTAAACGCCTAAACCATGACACACGTATTAGCAATTCTCACCATCCACACTGATAATCTTCCTGAAAACTTTCAGGAAATAATTAAACACGAAAAAGAAGTCGTTGCAGCCTGGAAAGCAGAAGGTTTTTTGGAACAACTCTTCCTTCGTCCAACGAGAAACGGAGCAATCTTAATCTTCAAAAATCTAACAGAAGAAGAAGTAAACGAAAAGATGAAAGCGCTTCCGCTTTATGCTTTGATGAAGAGTTTGGAGGTGCTTCCGATGATTGCGGACACTGCCATTTAAAAAGGAAGAAAAGGGAAGAAAAGATAAGAGAGGGGAAATTGCATTATCTCTGTCCTTAAATTTGAACAAAATAAAAAACAAAACGCATGAAGATTGTAAAAATGATTTTAACGGGGCTTGTGGCTCTTGTGTTTATTGGAAGTGCATCTGGAAAATTAATTCCTGGTGATGCAGCAAATGAAATGGCGACGCATTTGGGTGGAGCCACTAACGTAATGATGTTAGGTTGTATTGAATTGCTTATCGTTCTCTTGTGGTTTATTCCACGCACAAGTTTGTTAGGCGGATTTGTTGCTGTGGCCTACATGGGTGGCGCTACGGCAGTGCACGTGGTAACGCATCAGCCTGTTATTGTCTTACTTGTTATTCAAGCCATTATTTGGACAACCATTGCTATTCGCTTTCCAGAAACAACAACTCGTTTGAAAGGAAATTAATTTTCAAGACGAATTGATTTTCGCCTTATATCAATTGAAAATCCCCACATGTTGTGGGGATTTTTTGTTTAGAGTGTAAGATCTTTTCCAATTTCAGTGAAGACCAATTCAATGTCTTTCGCTTTGAATTGCTGAATGGCGTCTTCGTGATTCACGGAAATAGGTGGAAAGGAATCGTAGTGAACCGGCAATACTTTTTTTGCTTTTACAAAAGTGGCTGCATGAATAGCATCTTCTATCCCCATGGTAAAGTGATCTCCGATAGGCAATATCGCTGCATCTAATTTCGGCGCCCAAAGCGGAATCAATTGCATGTCCAACGTAAGAGCAGTATCACCAGCGTAGTAAATCGATTTGTTTTCAGTTTGAATCAGAAATCCATTCGGATTGCCGGCATACGAACCGTCGGGAAGAACGCTTGAATGAACTGCGGATGTGAGTTTAACGGTTCCAAAAGCTGTTTGAAATTTCCCACCGGTATTCATACCAATGGTCTTTTCAATGCCTTGCTTTTCGAACCAACTGGCAATTTCAAAGTTCGAAATAACTGTTGCATTCGAATTCTTTGCAATCTCAATCGCATCTGCAACGTGATCCTGATGACCGTGTGAAATCAAAATGAAATCTGCTCGAAGGGCAGATACATCGATGTGAGAAGCCTTCGGATTGTATCGAATAAACGGATCGACAATAATCGTAATTCCATTTATTTCCAACTGAAAACACGAATGACCCAGGTATGTGTACTTCATTATTTATTTCTTGAATTAGGGCGAATGATTATTCGCCCCTAGCGACGAACCATTTTCGGACTGGCGTTTAACATCTTCTTCACCTGCTTAATGTCGTTCTTCAAATATCCTTTTGAATCTAACGCTTCTGCTTTTTTCAAATGCATGGTCGCTGTCATCTTATCGTTCTTGTTTCCAGATAAAACCGCCAAGTTCAAATAGACAGCCGCTTTGTCCACGTCTTTCTTCAAACCTAAACGCAACGCTTCTTTGAACAAACGCTCGCTTTCAGAGAACTTGTTCGTTTGAACATCCATAGATCCTTTGATGAAGAAATAATAACCACGTTGGTTCTTCCACAATTGATTCACTTTAATACGATTCAACCACGTGCGAGCCTTTTCGATCTTCTGAACTTGCATGTAATAAAACACCAATATCATGCGGACACTGCGCGTGCACATAAAAACCAAGATTGCTGTTGGAATGATCATGGCAATTCCCCTTCCCCAATATCCTTCACTGAACAAGAGAACGGTCATAAACACGCTCGATAGCGCAAACAAAAACTTTATAGCATGATTCATAATTCAATATTTGAAGTGCAAATGTACGAAACACATTGAAGTAT
>JBJOON010000183.1:0-3567 GCA_046051235.1 Bacteroidota bacterium | reverse complement strand
CATTACTTCTTTAACTGAAGTAGCAGAGTTGTTCAACAATTCTTTCTCAGCGTCGTTCAATTTCAATTCAATGATTTCCTCAATTCCATTTTTGCCCAACTTAACTGGAACACCCAAATAGATATTATCCATTCCGTATTCACCATTAAGCAATGCGCAAACTGGGAAAATACGCTTTTGGTCGCGAACAATGGCTTCAACCATTTGAGCTGCCGCAGCTCCAGGAGCATACCAAGCAGAAGTCCCAAGAAGGTTAACGATTTCACCACCGCCAGTTTTGGTGCGCTCAACGATAGCGTTTAATTTCTCTTCAGAAATTAATTCGGTAACTGGAATTCCTCCAACAGTGGTGTAACGTGGAAGTGGAACCATTGTGTCGCCATGTCCACCCATTAACACCGCTTGAATGTCTTTTGGAGAACAGTTCAATTCAGATGCAATGAACGCGCGGTAACGAGCAGTATCTAGGATACCAGCCATTCCAAATACTTTCTTGCTATCTACTTTAGCAGTGAGGTATGCGCAGTAAGTCATAACATCAAGAGGATTCGATACAATAACAATGATTGCATCCGGAGAATACTTAATGATGTTTTCAGTAACGCTCTTTACGATTCCAGCGTTTGTAGCGATCAAATCGTCGCGGCTCATACCTGGTTTTCTTGGAAGACCACTCGTAATTACAACTACATCTGAATTAGCAGTAGCCGCATAATCATTGGTGCTACCAACAGTTCTGCTGTCGTAAAGGTTAATAGGGGCAGTTTGCCAAATGTCAAGCGCCTTGCCTTCTGCAAAGCCTGGTTTAATGTCCAACAAAACAATTTCGTTGGCAATTTCACGGTGTGCTAATACATCGGCACATGTAGCGCCAACATTACCAGCTCCAACTACGGTTACTTTCATGGGTTCAAATTTTAGACTGCGAAATTAGTGAATCTAATTTCCTGTTGAAAATGATTTTTGATTTAAAACGGAGATATAATCTTTTGGCCTAATTTTCCGTTGTGAATGAAATCTAAATTTTCGAGTATGAATGTTAAATCGAAGTGGTTGGTTTGTGTTGTTGTTTTTTTTATAGGCAGCTTTGTAGCGTTTGCCCAAGCGCCGGGTACAGTTTTTCCAAGTGGAACATTTGGCGTCGACTACAACGCTTTCAATAGCAAGAATAAAAGAGAAGGCGAATGGATTCGTGTTTACAAGTCGAATCCGAAAGTGATGTACTACAAGGGAACCTTTAAAAATGGTGTGCCAACAGGAGTTTTTGAGTTTTATGATGAAAAGGGAATGCTGAAGTCCACCGTGGACCATGTTCAAGATACCACGGTCAATAATGTGGTGAATTTCTACCCCGACGGAAAAACAATTAATAGCAGAGGGAAATATGTCGGGAAGAAAGTCGGGAAGATTTGGGAGCGACAAAAGCAAGGATTGTGGGAATTCTTTGACGCGGAAGGAAGATTGATTCGATTTGAAAATTACAAAGACAACTTGTTGAACGGTGAATCCAAGGTGTATTTTGCGAATGGACAAGTCTCCCATGAAATGATATATCTGAACGATAAGATGAATGGTCCATTCACCGAGTATACTGTAGAAGGGAAGATAAGTAAAAAGGGGAACTATAAAAATGGTATTTACGACGGAAACATTGTCGTGAATTATGACAGTGGAAAGAAAAAGGAGGAGGGTAAGTTTGTGAATGGATTGCGCGAAGGGTCTTGGAATTTTTATTTGGAAACGGGGTTGCCTGAACTTACCATATGGTTTAAGGCAGATAAAATTGAAAAGAAACATTACGCCAATGGAACATTTCAGACGTACTACGATTCTGGAATTCCGCAGTCTGAATACACCTACAAAAACTACAACAAAGAAGGCGCCTTCGCTGAATACTACGACAAAGGTTCATATGAGCAAATTCCGGCTTCTCCGGAAGATGTAGCGCAAGGCATTGCTTATCGCGAGCAATTGAAAGGAACACAAGTGAAGCAAAAAGGTAAATACCTGAATGGTCAATTGAACGGAGAAGTCTTGTACTACAAAATTTCTGGAGAGTTGGAGAAGACAGAGGTTTATGAAAACGGAAAATTGAAAGAAACGAAATAGTACGATGAGAAAATTTTATACAATTTATTTGATTCTTTTTTCGTTTTGCGGAGCCTTAAATCTATCTGCGCAATCTTCTTACAACACTTACTTCGTTCAGTTTCGAGATAAAGCGAACTCAGCTTTTTCGCTTTCGAATCCGAGTGCATTCCTCTCAGCAAAGGCTGTCGAGCGCAGAATTAGAACAGGAGTGGGTTTTGATTCGCTTGATATTCCTGTGAATGCAAACTACATTCAACAAGTACTTCAACAAGGAAATTCAAATTTATTGTTGAAGAGTAAATGGTTCAATTCAATCACAGTGCAGCTGTTAGACACTGCCATTGCGGCTGCTTGGAAGCTGCAAGTGGAAGCTCTTCCGTGTGTTTTTCAAGTGAAGTCATTGCCGAGTGTCCCGCTTGAAAAAATATCGATTCATAAAGGAACGCAGTCTGAAGAGGGAATGGTTTCAGACGATTTCTACGGTCCTAGTTTCCGTCAGACTGAAATGTTAAACGGACACCTTCTTCACCAATTAGGATTAAATGGCAAGGGAATGGATATCGCGGTCTTTGATGGCGGTTTCAGGTTTGCTGATGTCTTGCCGGCTATGGCTCACCTTTTCGAAGATGGGCGAATTATTGAGACACATGATTTTCTGAATTTCGCTTCGCCGAATGTGTTTGATGCTTCTACTCACGGGACAATGGTTTTGAGTCATATGGCAGGAATCATGCAAGATTCATTATATGGTACTGCAGTGGAAGCCAACTATTATTTGTTTCAAACGGAAGATGTTTACCGTGAAGTGCGATTGGAAGAAGATACATGGGTCCAAGCTGCTGAATGGGCCGACAGCATTGGGATAGATGTGATCAATTCCAGTTTAGGCTATTCATTATTTGATGAAGATTATATGAACTATTCAACTTCGGATATGAATGGTTCTACAACGAGAATTTCGCAAGCAGCTGAAATTTGTGCACTCAAAGGAACATTGGTCGTGAATAGCGCAGGAAACAGTGGAGACGATGTGTGGCGAGTGATTACCGCTCCTTCAGATGCTGAGCATGTGCTTTGTGTAGGGGCAGTTGATTTAAACGGAAATCACGCTTCTTTTTCTGGATATCACCCACCTGGATTAAACGACATCAAGCCGAACATCGTGGCTATGGGAAGACAAACGGTTTATGCAGCATCAGATAGCACCATTGCAAGAGGAAATGGAACTTCTTTCAGTTCTCCTATCATTGCGGGAATGGCTGCAACCTTGTGGCAAGCGTTTCCTACAGCAACGAGTATGGAAATATTCAATGCGATAGAAGAGAGCGCAAGTCTTTACTCAACTCCAAACGATTCAATGGGACATGGAATTCCTGATTTTTGGAAAGCGTTTGTTCGTTTGTCGAATGACATTTACAGTCAACCGAATGAATATTCGGTTGTTGTTTTTCCTCAACCATCTGTGGGACAATTTGA
>JBJOON010000182.1:0-6327 GCA_046051235.1 Bacteroidota bacterium | reverse complement strand
GTAGCTCAGCTGGTAGAGCAATACACTTTTAATGTATGGGCCCTGGGTTCGAATCCCAGCGGGATCACTCTGATAAAAGCACCTCAAGTAGGTGCTTTTTTTTTGAAGCAATTTCCGAAGGAAATGATGGAATGAAGGATTTCAGCCTTTAAGCTTGCTTAAATGGATGAAATACGAATTGAATCAAATACGAAGTATTGCTTCAACAAAAAAAGAATGTGTTAATGTGCTTTCATCCACTGCACGTCGATCCAATGGGATCTTTAATCCCAGCAAAAAGACTTTTTCTTGTGATCTAAAAACAAGATCGCGCGATGAAAGCGCGCGACTCCCAGCGAAATGAAGCTCGCTTCAATTTGAAAAATACGAGTTAAATAAAATGCGCAGCATTTATTTCATTTTAATTTCAGTAAAACCAAAAGAATTTTCAGTGAATAATATGAATATATCCGCTCTTATTATTTTCTTTCGATGAAATCATATAAAAATATACACCATCCATTAATTCCTCGTCATTAATCGATTTTCCAATAAATGGCGGACCACCAAATGAATATTCGTAAACCAATTGACCCCATCTGTTCATTATAGTCAAATTGAACGCTTGACAATTTTGAAAATAAGTTTCAAAATTTAATTATGATGAAAAAACTTTTACTCCTTACAATCGCATTTGCAGTGAGCGAAATGTTGTTGGCACAACGCCTCATTCCATTCGTTGCGAACAATCAGCAACACATCTTGAACGATGCCTATGATAATTTTCTATGCAATGATGGCGAAGTATTTCATGACTCGCTTTTTGTTTCAGTCAATTACGGCGACACGCTGAATCACCCTGTATTGAAAGTGCTGAAAGGTGATACTCTGACCGATGTTCCCTTGGATTGGGATACGAAATACGGGAGAGTGTACGACTTGTTCAGCACCGCGGAAAAACTTTATGCAGTTGGGACGAAGAAAGATTCAGTCACAAATGTTTCCTACGCAAATCTGGCAATATTGGAGAACGGTGTTTGGAGTGAATACAGCTATCCCGACTATACAAGATTTAGCTTCGGAACCGTATTTAGTAATAAAGTTTTTTTGTTTTCATACTTTACAAATAAAGTGTGCTTTTTTGAAAATGGAAGTTTTTATACAACCTATTTAGATTCTGTGATAGATGCGCAAGTGCACGATGATAAAATGTTTTACATCAAAGAAGGCTTTTCAGGAATGTATTATATCGATACCCTTGGAGTGACTCATTCGGAAGAAATTGCTTGCGATTCACTGATGCGTTTCAGTATGATAGACGGCCAGCTTTTTGTTTCAGGAAAGTGCAATGAATTTTTGTTTAGACGGAATGAAAACGGTGAGTGGGTGTTCGATGATTTAGGAATTGATTTTAGTTTATTGAACACCGCGAAATTGGGAAATGTTTTCCGAACACAAAAGGGATACTTGGCTAGTTTTACTACGCATGTGCGATCTCAATCTTTTGCCTTTACGAGTGGTAACTCTTATGAACTGGCTAAAAAAAACGAATTGAACAAATACGCAGTTAATGTTATAAGTTTTGAAGGAAGGGAGCTTGCAATTTGTAGGGGGCTAACTAATTATAATCTTGGAGCGTGGGGAGGAATCTGTACAGTGCAAAATGGTTGGATGTATCAGTTCATTTCAAATGAATTGGTTTCAGAGAGGTCCTATCCTTCTTTCAGTTCTTTCATTTATGAAAATGCTTTTTGGGATATAGTGCCCAGACCAATTGGTCTGAATTATAAGAACAAGAGGATAGTATTTATCTGTGACCAGCTTTTGTTTGGAATGAAAGGCGATGTTGTTTCGGGTGTTGGTGGTTTGTACGAAGAAGGTTTGAACGGGGCATACTCAGGTCCAGTATCCAATAACTACTCGAACGAGTTTGCACAGAAATACAATCGCGTATGGAGTATCAAACAAACGGATATCGCTTACCACAATCAACATTGGTATGACGCGAATTATTCGGCTCCGATAGATATTTTAGAATGGCCTGGAAATGGTTCCATTGTAAACGGCGAGCCTCAGATTATTGCTCCCTTTCACGATGTAAATGGAAACAATATTTACGAGCCGCAATTTGGAGATGCTCCTGAAATAAAAGGCGATGAAGCTACCTTCTATATTGTCTCAGATGGAAGAGAAGTTTCACAAGCTTATCGAGAATCTAATTTTGAAAGCACAGTGTCGAAACTAGAAATGTCTGTGATGACGTATTTATTTCACAACTCGTCGAACCCTGCTTTAAGCAATACGGTCTTTACAGATTATCGCATAGTGCTCCGCGACGAAATTCCTTTGAACGAATTTTATTTCGGAATGCATGTAGATTTTGATATTGGAACGTCCTATGATGATTTCATTGGATGTGACAGTACGCGAAATTTAATTTTCGGATACAATGCAGATGATTTTGATGAGCCATCAAGTTCGTCCTCAGGATATTTCAATGAAGTTCCGGCTTGTGGTTATAGATTTTTAAATAAGTCGGTAACATCGAGTGCTTATTTTTCGAATAGTTCAAGCCCGGTTTACGGAACACCTTTTACGAATGAGCAAGCATATCGCCTTTTGCAAGGAAAACGAATAGATGGTTCTTCAATTATAAATCCAATAACTCTGCAGGAAACGTCATTCATGTTCGGCGGTGAAGTGGGGGTGCCTGGTGTTTGGAACGAAGAGAGTGTGGGAAATTTCGGTGGTGATCGACGATTAATGGTGTCAGCGTCTCTAGGCGATCTTCAACCAAATACTCCTGTTTGCATTTCAGTGGCACGCATCGCTGCTTCAGACACACTAACTGCTGGCAGCCGATCTATCAACGCAGTTTACAAGATGAAGCAATATTCAGATGAAGTGCAGCAGTATTACGATCAATACCTTCAAACCACCGATTGCAATCAATTGGTTGGAGTGGAAGAGGAAAGTGAAGATGCTTATGGAGTGAACGTATACCCCAATCCTTCGAGCGATCGAGTGGCGGTGCAAACAACACGAAGCTCCATTTGTAAGGTTGAATTATTTAATCCAGTTGGAAGTCTCGTTTACAGCACATCTGGTCTCGATGTTGGTGCCGTAGTCATAGATGTAAATGCCTACGCACATGGTTTGTATTCCGTTCGGGTTTACTTGAAAGACGGTACAGTCGAGGTAAGAAAGATTATTGTGGAATAGGTTTCGTAGGGTCGTTAGATTTCTATTTTAAAGGTAAGAAGTGAAGGAAAGACGGTTGTCGCATCCCAAGCCTTATCGTAAATTCCAGAAGCGTTATGCGGCACACCCCTTTAACAATACTCAAACATCTCCTGATGGTAGGTCGCTTGTGAAACATTGTCGAGTATCTTTGACATAACTTTTTGAATCCATGAATCTTCAAATTCTATCCAATAGCTTATTGCAACAGTTCAAAGCAGCTGTTTCAGTGCAGTTGGATTCAATCATTGAAGAATTGGATAAAATTGAAACTCCCGTTGATTTATTCTTCTAAAATTGAAGGAGAAGAAATAGACTTCGATAGCTATTTCAAACATAAATTCTTAGAGGTAAGCTATAAGCCCGATTATACGAAGAAGCCCGACGACCTTTTCATGGCTTACGAATACATATTCGGGAAGGAACTGAATTTTGAAAATCTAAAAACAGCTCATTCAATTTTAAGTGCAAACCTTCTCCCTTCTTCTCAACAGGGATTAGTAAGAACGAATCCAATGTTTGTAATAAACAGCGATGATAGAATCGACTATGTTGCTGCGGAACCAAGTAAAATAAATACAGATCTTAACCGACTTGGTCGGCAAGACTTTTAGAAAAGTGGTTTCTCATTCGAAAGTTTGGAGAAAAAGCTACAGCTATTCAACTCGAAAAGAATTATTACTTAAACCTCGAATTGTACTACAGAAACCTTAGAATTCAGGGCATTGACTATGAATTGTTAGATTACAACAAAGCGTTAGATTTTCTTCTAATGACCGTCAACGGGTTAATTAATCAGAAATAAAGTCGCGGTAAAATAATGGGTTCACTAAAAAAAAGGTAATTGAAGAATGTCTTTCAGACGAATGCCCTTTGGGCGAATGTTCTTTGAACGAATGTCTGCGACGTTAATTCAGAGTTAAGAGAAGGTAAGAAAAGGTAAGAACAGGGAAGAATAATCGGGTCGAAATATCTTTCGACCCTGGGCAAGAGAGAGGAAGAAATTGTTTTGAACAATTAATTTCTAGGCTTTTCTTTTAATTACTTTTAGCTAACCGCAACAAAAATTTGTATATCGCTGCCATGACATGTATTGGATATGTTTTTGGCGCAACACAAGTCAACATCGCCTACACGCAAAACGTTATGGGCATTTTAAAGAAAGACAATAATGGACTGGAAAGAATACGAAAAAACAATTCATGACTACTTGACAAAGCAGTATCCTGACTTTAAAATTTTACACAATCAGACCATCGTTGGTAAAATGTCAAAGAGCGACCGCCAAATTGATATTTTAATTGATGAGACAATTGCGGGACATCGCATCAGAATTGTAATAGATTCAAAGTTTTATAAAGACACAAAAATTGATGTCAAAGACGTTGAATCATTCGTAGGCATGCTTGCTGACTGCGAAGCACATAAAGGAATATTAATTACAACAAAAGGATTTACCAAGGGTGCAATGAATCGTGCGTTTTTTGACAGCAATAAGGAATTAGAATTAGACGTACTAAATTTTGACGACTTAAAACAATTTGATGGTTTTGGAGCAATAATTCATAAAGGAAATTGTGGTGCGATAATCACAGCTCCATTCGGTTGGATTATTGACGGAGAAAGACATCATCCAGATTTTTTAGCAGCATTTTACCAACGTGGTTTAGATTTAATGATAGCTGCACAAAATAAAGAATGGATTTATGCCAGTATTGAAGTAAAATCTGAGAACACCAAATCTCTCAAAGATTTCCTAAAGTTTCAAAAAGATTATTCAAAAAAGGATTTATCGGACTCAAAGATTGAATATGAAGAAAGAAAAATAAGTAGGGACAAGACAATAATATTTAGAGAAATTTCCTATGACAAATGCGAACATAGAGAGATTACCGGATTTATTGAATTTGATGATTTTATTTTTTACGCAGTATTGATATCGCCTAAAGAATTGTATGTAAAAAATATTAGAAAACTCGAATTTATTCTTGATCGAGTATTACCAATAACTGTTAATCATGCAGACAAAAACGTTGGCTAACAGGATTGCATGAGCAAAAGCAAACAAACCGTTAGCCCCTCTTCACCGCCTCCAACGCAAACACCAACGGAATTTTATTTTCGAAGTGCTTCACACGAAACTTTCCAAGTTCGAATTCTTCGGAATGCTTGAAGCAGTTGTAGGGAGAATAATTGAACTCTTGAAACTGCGTGAGCTGAAGGCCCTGTGCAAGAAGCGATGTAAGGACTTCGCTGGTGGAATGATTCCAATACGCGCAAGTGATTTCAATGTCTGAAGTGGGGTCGGCATAGGTGCCGGTGCTGGTTTCAATGTCAGGACCGGAATTGAAATAATTATAGCCGACCGTTTGAAACTCATTGTCGAACATCCACATGACCGGATGAAATTCAGCAAAAATAAATTTGCCTCCAGGCTTCAAAAAATGAGAAACAATTTCTGCCCAACGATTCAAATCGGGTAACCAGCCTATTGTTCCATAACTGGTGAATACAATGTCGAATTTTTTGTCTAAATGATTTTTCAAATCATACACGTCGCAACAAATAAACTCCGCGTTTAGCTGAAGCTTTTCATTCAATAGTTTCGCTTGATCAATAGCAGCGTCTGATAGATCGACTCCCGTAACCTCAGCGCCCATGCGGGCAAGAGAAAGCGAGTCTTGTCCGAAATGACATTGCAAATGCAAAATAGATTTACCACGAATGTCGCCAAGCAAATTCAATTCAATTTCATTCAACGAAGATTTTCCATTCAGAAATTCTTCCACAAAATAAAATTCGGATTGCACGTGAACAGGCACTCGTTTGTTCCAAGAGTCCTTATTCATTTTCACGTAGTCGAAGTTTTCCATTAGCCTATTCGTTTAACTACACTTGCATTTATTTTTTCATAGAACTGGTGCGGATGCTGCGTGCGCCAATTCACTTCATTCAAATTTCCACCCGAAACAAAATACTGATCGATATACGCTTTCGAAAAATCCTCCAACACGTGATCGCGGAAATTTACCAAGGCAATCCATCCGTCTTCGTCGTTCACATCTTCAAACCACTCCTCGTAATAGCAGTCGTCGCTCGTGTGGAAGT
>JBJOON010000181.1:0-6917 GCA_046051235.1 Bacteroidota bacterium | reverse complement strand
TAATCGGTGAATTCGAAAAGAAAGGAACCGTGCTCACTCTTCCAACTTCTTGCCCAGTGTATATCAAAGGAACGCCATTGTAATACGTTGTAATCACAGAAGCACATGTCGCTCCAGCCTTCCCGTTGAACAAGGTCATGGGCGTTGCTTCCCACGCGCTCTGATCGTGGTTGGTCGTAAATCTCAACTTGCGATTTCCGGCAGGGACACCCGCATACTCCGAAGTGTTCGTTGTATATATGGTTGAAGGAGAATTTCCCGCAAACACATTCTTGATTGCCGTATAAAAGTCCCAAGCGTAAGTCATTTGAAAGCCTGCAGCGTAATGATCTGCGCGTGTTCCTTCCGCCAAGAAAATTAAATTTCTATTTGGAATTGAACTCAGAGAGTCAATGGCCTGCTTCCAAAAATCATAGGGAACGCCATCGGCATAGTCGCAACGCAAACCATCGATATTCGCTTCCAAAACCCAATACTTCATGGCATCAATCATATTCAAGCGCATGGTTTGATTGTCGAAATTTAAGTCAGCAACATCGGCCCAATTCGTTCCCGGAGGAATAATAATATTTCCACTTCCATCTTGTGAATACCAATCTGAATGCTGCGATACCCAGGGATTGTCCCATGATGTATGGTTCGCCACCCAATCTACTACGACAGCCATGTTTCTGTTATGCGCCTCTGTAGTAAGCGTGCGCAAATCGGCAAGCGTTCCGTATTCACTGCCGACTTCATAATAATTCTTGACGCAGTATGGAGAATTCACAGAGTTGATTTGTCCAATTGGATAAATAGGCATGAGCCAAATCACGTTTACATTAAGCGCTTTCAATTGATCGAGTCTGTTAATGACTCCCTGTAAATCTCCACTTGAACTGAAGGCGCGAAGATTTACTTCATACATGATGATATTCTTGGTTTCAGGAACGCTGTCGAACGGTGTTCCGTATTGCTGGTAGCCGACAAGAACAGTAGGATCTTCTACCACCGCATCAGGAGGACAATCCTTCTTGCAAGCAGCAAATGATAATAATGAAGTAAAAAGAAAGAAGAATGTCGCTCGAGTTATGTTCATTGGACAAATCTAACCTAATAAATGCCTAGAAAAAAAACTTCAGCCAACATACAACGGGCACTGCCACCGCCTATGAACTCAACGGTTGGAATTTGAAAGCGAATCAATTCTGCTCGGGATTTTAAAAACGAAACTTGAGCTTCTGCCAAGCTTTGAAATGCTGTTTCCGAAAGAACTAGTTTAATTCTTCCATGACGGTCCTTCAACAGCAACATATTGCCTGCAAAACGGTTCATTTGTTCGAGTGAAATTTCTAAAACCTTTTTGCCTAGTTGAGCAAACTTTTTCAGCAAATCCGCTCTGCTTTCTTCATCTGCAATTGCCTTCAAACAAATAACTACAAAATCATCGCCCATGCACATGACCACATTGGTATGATAAACAGGATGACCATTGCTATCGAAGGCTCGAAAGACGAATGGCTTATAGCCTATTCGCTGGCACAGTTCTTTTAAAACATCTTCATTGGTTCGTGAAGAGAGAACGGCAAAGGCCACTTTCGATTGATGGTCAAAGACGACACTTCCAGTGCCTTCTAGAAACTTCCCTTGCGACTCAAAATGAGACAAGTCAATGACGTTTGTAAAATTAAATTTTTGTTGAAGTTGAAGCACAACTTCTAGACGTCTTTCGCATCGTCTATTCAACGCCTCCATGGGATATAAAATGAGCGTTTTATTCTCATGAAATGAAATCCAATTATTCGGAAAAATAGCGTCAGGTTTTGTTGGTATAAGCGAATCTTCAACGACATAAACATCAATCCCGTGATTCCTCATCAGATCTACAGCACCATCGAATTCGATTAAGGCTTGTTCTAAAATTTCTTCATTCGATAATTTCAATTCACGTTGAAAAGTATTGCTTTCCGCCGTTTCACTGTTAAAACCAAAAGCAGCCGGACGAACCATAAGCACGGTTTGTGCGAAGTGTGTTTTTTCAAGATTCAAACTGAAAGACATATTAAATCAATTTTACAAATTGCCAAACGCTTGTTCCAACAATAACAACCAATACCGTGTATCGAAAAAAACGATCTGATGTTTTCGCTAAAATAAGTTTCCCAATATAAGAACCTACAAATGCGACTCCGATTAAAATTGGAATAAACTTCAAGTGCTCACTTGCAAAGTATCCATTCCAAATATAAACGCCGGCCCTGCTGGTGTCTACGCCTAGGTCAATTAAGGCTGAAGTCGCCACGAACGAGCTTTTTTCCAACTCGAAAGCAATGAGTGTCAGGCCTCGAATAGCTCCTCCAGTACCAAGCAGCCCCGCCAGGAATCCAGACAAAGCACCACCGGCTATCAAGTTGAATCTTGTTTTGCGAAGGGCAATTTGCTTGCTGAAGATCATGGCAACTGAAAGTAGAATAAGCATAATGCTCAGCCCCAATTCGAGTGATCGAACAGAGACATAAGCGGTAAGTACTGCTCCAAAAATCACGAAAATGACAGCGGGAATACCCAGCTGAAAAAGGACATATTTGTTAACGCCCTTGCGAAAGAGATAAATCTTAAACACATTACTGAAGACATGAAAAACCGCTGTTATCCCAAGGACCACTTTAACATCGAAAAACAATGCAGCAAGCGGAATAAAAAGCACCGAAGAACCAAAACCTGAGACTGTCCCGATGATTTCAGCAATTAACGCAAATATGACGAAGAGCAGCAGGTTGTCCATCGATTCAAATTTAGACTAAAAAAAAGGGAAGCAAATTGCTTCCCTTTTTCAAAACATTTATGAGCTGATTATTCAGCAGCTGGGGCTTCTTCAGAAGACGCAGCTTCTTCAGCAGCAGGAGCCTCTTCAACTGCAGGTGCTTCTTCAGCAGCTACAACTTCTTCAGCAACTTCTTCTTCAGCAACTGGGTTTGCTTCTGCGTGAGCAGCAGCTTCTGCAGCAGCACGAGCAGCAATACGCGCCTCGTTAACCGCACGCTCAGCTTTCAATTGCTCAGCTAACGCTTGCTCCTTTGCAGAAGAAAGACCGTCACGCTTCGCTTGAATCTTAGCATCTTTAGCATCTAACCATGCGTTGAATTTCGCATCGGCTTGCTCTTGAGTCAATGCACCTTTCTTTACACCTTTGTTCAAGTGTGCTTTGTACAAAACACCTTTGTAAGAAAGAATTGCACGAGCAGTGTCTGTAGGCTGCGCTCCGTTAAACAACCAAGTAACTGCTTTGTCTGTGTCTAACACGTCCAATACGCTCGATGAATTTACCATCACGCGGTGAACGCGCATCAGCGGCAACAATGTGGAAGAATGGTTTACCCTTCTTACCGTGGCGCTGTAATCTGATTTTTACTGACATAATTTTTTGTTTTGTGGGTACGAAACCCGATTAACAATTTTTAATTGGACGGCGAAGATAACACTTTTTTGGCAAAATCCACATACTTTTCCCAATCCCACCGCAAAATCTCATGATCTCCCGCACGAAGGTGATAGGCCAAATTTCCTTGAGATACCTGCTCACCAGGTGCTGGGTATTTGTATTGAATATGCAGCAGAGTATCATACATACCATAAACTGCTTGAGATCTATAGAACGACAAATATTCCCCTTCTGGATCTGCCCACGAATCTTTGCTAGCGCTTGCAACATAAAGCGGACGAGGCGCTACAAGCGAAAGCAACATTTCCTGATCAACAAGCAACAAGGAATCGTCTCCTCTGAAGCTCTGAAAATTTCTTGCGAACCAATACGGAAAACGATTGGTTATTTTTTCAATATCCTCCCCGCGCATGGTTCTGAACTGCGCTGCACCTGCGCAACCGGAGTTGTTCGAAACCACCATGTCGAAACGCTCGTCTGTAACTCCAGCCCATAGAGCGGCTTTGCCTAGTCTCGAATGACCAATGACTGCAGTCTTGGAATTCTTCGTTTCAGGTTGAAGTTCTAGATACGTTTGCAATTCTGAAAGTCCCCATGACCACGCAGAAATACTTCCCCATTCATTTCTTTTCCGAATGTGAACTCTTCCTTCTGCCAAACCGTGAACACCATCGATGAAGCCGTTGTTTACATCCGGATCGAAATCGGCATAGTGCGCGGTAATCAGTCCGCATCCACTTCCAACTATTAGATCCAACGGCCATCGATAAGCCTTGGTTCCGCGGGATTCTTCCGTAACACGATGACCTTTCGTTTTTACTCCGGCATTCTTCATCACGTAATGCTTCGATTGTGTTAATGTCGAAAGCGTGTCAAGCGTGCTGTTTCCAAAAAAATTCAATCCGACAAAAACAATTGGATCTTTGACATTCAGCGGAAGAAACTTCGCGTAATAGGACTTCATCTTTCTTCCTCTGTATTTGAAATCGGCCCTAATCTCTGTATGTTCCATTCGAATACCGCCTATAGAAATGGTATCAACGCTTAAGATGGAATACGCTACCGTTGGCTTGAATTCAGGACGTTTCCCGAAGACATAGGTCTCGTAGTAATTTATTAATTCAGGTTTACGAACATATTCCCAAGTAGAAATATGATTAACCTGTCGGTCTCCAAAAGACTTCCTAACCCCTTGAAGTGCGGGGTCCAATTTTCTCAATTCCGTTGAATGAACTTTCTCTACGGAACGGACGCAAGACTCGAATGAGAAAACAATTATGCTTCCAACTAAAAATAATATGATGGAATAATTCTTCATTTATTTCGAAAAGCGAAGCCCCAGTTTATATCCTATCCAAGCCATAGGTATATAGGCCAAACCTAAGTCTACTGCATCGAACCACAAGGGCGAAGGCAATTCAAATACCATCCACGCACCGCCTAAGAAAAAAAGAAATCCAACTAACAGTGCTCGGAATAACTTTCTGTCTTTTATGAATAACGTAACGAAAAAAGCGCCCACCAATGTTCCTATTGCATGAGCTAGAAAAGGCATAATAAAATGCTTCGGCTCCATAACGGCCATAGCGGCCTTCAATCCTTCTTCAGTTGTCAAGTTCGAACCAACGGGCGGAGGGATAATTGCATCGCTATAGTTGATGATCAATCCATTTGCTATTCCGCCAGCAAATACGCAAGCAACAAACACAAATACATTTAATACAATTCCTTTCATAATTTGAAATTTCGTGGTGAAGATAAGACGTCGTTCACGAATTATCTCGCCCGAAGTAACCTTTGCTCTCTACCTTATTCGAAAAGAAGTTAATGAAAAGCACAACGAACATCAGGAAGAAAAGCGACTGTGCACTAACCAAGAACTTACCCATTGGAGCTACTGGATAGTAATCGCTAAATCCAATTGTCACCGAGGTTACGAAAGAGAAATAAATAGGATCAAACCAATGCGCAAAAGGCTTGTTGAGATAATTTCCTCTTGCATAAATCAATCCGAATGTGAAAACAATTTCAAGATAATTAATCAGAAGCAAGAGCATAGACCTTCTGTAAGATCTTGGTTTCGAAAATAAATCAGATGCAAAAATGAGGGTTGGGACGTAAAGCATGGTTTCAAGCAAAAACCAAACAAGTATGTAGAATAACCATGTCTCATCCTGCCATCCGAAATAAATCACTAGGACTGGCAACACTGCTTTAATCAATACAAACAAGTCTATCGAAAGATCTGAATGCGCATTGCTTCTTCTTCCAAAAAACTCTTTTATGTATGTTCCAAGAAATAAAAATTGAGACAAGGCCAGAAACAAACGCAAAACTTTTTCAATTCCAATGTCATCATGATGTTCATTGTTCCAAATGGATTTGATGTTGTGCAAACGTCTGCTCAACGCACCACTCTCCTCTTGCTGCTTGCGCTCTTTTGAGCCCAAGGCCATCTTCTTTATAAAATTTTTCACCTGATAAAGTTAGGTAATGTTTTCTTCAAACAATGAATGACATTTAACGCAGACACCATTGTTTCGGAGTGAATACGGGTATTAGCGCATGCTTGTAATCTTTCACGTTTCTCGTCACCAACGCATCAATCTTTTTCGAGCGAAGAGCAGAAAAATACAGAACCCCATCTTCGAAATCTGAGAACTTCGATTGAATTGCACTCTCTATATCCTCATTGTTCGCATCGATAATCTTAAAGTGCTTGTTTACGAATAAAATGGAGCTGTTCGCGAACTTAACATCGTGAAGCTTTCGAATTATAAAATGCATATTTGCCAGAACAATGGAAGAAGTAAAGAGAGTGCACTTGCCTTGCTGATATTGAGCAAATAAATTCTGAGCAACTTCGAAGTGAACCTCTCGCTGTAAAATCAAATCCAGAATTACATCTGAATCAATGAACAATCTCGCCTTATTCATTCTTGTTCAACAAATAATTCAAACGCTCTTCTTCCAAGTTCAGTTTCCGCTTGGCCTTCATTTTTTTCAATTGCGAATGAAGTGCCTGAAGTTCTGTACTCACCGGAGCGTAATTTCCTACATCTTCTTTCACCAAAGACGCCAAATAATTTTCCACCAAAGATGAGATAGACTGATTATGCTCAGCGGCATACTTCTTCGCCTTTTCAATTACCTCCTCACTCACGCTCAGCGTTAGCTTCGGACGATAGTCTGATTTACCTTTCAACTTTCTCACACATCAAACATACGTATACTTTTTGATGAATTCACACGTATAAATTCCAACTATAAAAAATATCTGACTTAACTACCTTTGCAACCTTACTTCAACAAACATGAAACAAATCATTGAATGCGTTCCGAACATTTCGGAAGGAAGAGACAAAGACAAAATCAACACCATCGCGCAAGCTGCTGCTGCTGTGCCCGGTGTAATGTTATTGGATGTAGATCCGGGAGCTTCGACGAACAGAACGGTAATTACCATCGCTGGAGAGCCATCTGCTGTTTTGGAAGG
>JBJOON010000180.1:0-3951 GCA_046051235.1 Bacteroidota bacterium | reverse complement strand
CCACGATCCTGAATTTGAATTTGACCCGTGGATTGAAGTCTATAACCCGAATCCCTTTCAAGTAAATTTAGGCGGATATTATTTGAGCGTGGATGGTAATCCAACGCAGTGGCTCATTCCAACGAATGAACCCTTTAATACCGTAATCGCACCTAACAGTTTCAAAGTTTTCTGGTGCGACAACGACTTGGTGTTTGGTGCTACCCATACTCCACTCAGTTTAAATCCTGGCGGAGGCACTGCTTCACTAACTGGACCTGATGGCACATCTCTCGTTAGCAGTTTGACATGGGGTACACTTGCACCTGGACAAAGCGCGGGCTGCTCTACAGACGGATCGCCTAACATTATAACATTCAATCCCGCTACTCCCATTAACAGTAATTCACTTGTATTTATCACACCTGAACCTGTTGTGATTAATGAGGTAATGGCTGATAACATTCTTACATTCACAGACAACTTCGCATAATTCGATGACTGGGTTGAAATTTACAATCCTTTGAATTACGATGTAAGTCTAGCTGGTTATTTCATGAGTGACGACAGTAACAATCCAAGAAGATGGAAAATTCCTTTATCGTTTATAGATAGTGTGACCGTGCCTGCCTTAGGTTGGCTTACTTTTTTCGCTGATGGCGATGTGGGACAAGGTGTTCGCCATGCAAACTTCAGCCTAAATAACAACAACGAATTCGTTGGATTGTACAGTCCAGATGGCCTAACGCGTGTAGATGAAATCGCATGGGCACACATGGGTGCTGACACCAGTCTTGGTCGTTATACAGATGGAAGTCCCGAATGGGTTAATTTCATTGTCACGACTCCAGATTTCTCAAATAATCAGGGGGTTATTAGTGTTCAAGAAATGAACACTTCTAAAAAGTTCTTTTCGGTATATCCAAATCCAACCAGAGGAATTTTACAATGTTCGAAGAAAAGCAATATTCAAGTTTATTCCATTCAGGGAAATATCATTGATACATTGTACGGAGTTTGGCAAATCAATTTCAGCAACTACGCAGCCGGAATCTATATTGTTACCGATGAGCAAGGAAATAAAATTAGAGTAGTGAAAGAATAATTAATCGGGGTGAATAATCAGTAATTAATCGGGGGGAATAATCAGTAATTAATCGGGGGGAATAATCATTCACCCCGATTAATTATTCAACTCCCATGTACTTATGAATCTGAAGACCCACACGCCAGTGTGGGTTTTTTAATACCCAATCGAAAATAAGCGGAAGCATCATTTCGCGCTTCTCCCATTCCGGTTGCATGAACCATTGTGCATTTTCGTTCATTCGTCCAGACAATTCATGAGACCATTCAATGTCTGACTTATGATTAATCACCACTTTAAACTCATTTGATAATTGGAAATACTCTTCCAATGGCGCTTTAAATTTCTTAGGGGAAAAGGTAATCCAATCGAATAGTCCGGTTAGTTTTTGAGTTCCACTTGTCTCCAAATGAATGCGCAATCCTACGTTTCGAAGTGCCTCTGTCAATGGCGCTAAATCGTGCATGGTTGGCTCTCCCCCCGTAACAATAACCACCTTCACACCACTACCAACAGCTGCTTCCACGAGGGTATCGAGAGAAACCATCGGATGCTTTTCTTTGTCCCAACTTTCTTTCACATCGCACCAAACGCACCCCACGTCACATCCAGCTAAACGAATAAAAAAACTTGGAACACCTGTATGTACACCTTCGCCCTGAACACTGGTAAAGGTTTCCATAACGGGGTATTTCACGGCTTCACTCACGCCTTAATCTTTCCAATTAAATCGTAATGTTCTGCGCGAACAATCTCAATATCGGCGAAATCTCCTACACGTAAATATCCTTCCGACTTTGGAACAACAACCTCATTGTCCACTTCCGGAGAATCAAATTCCGTGCGTCCGATGTAATAATCTCCTTCAATTTTATCGACCAACACTTTGAAGGTCTTTCCCACTTTCGCTTCGTTCAATTCCAATGAGATATGCGATTGCACTTCCATAATTTCGTCGGCGCGTTTCTTCTTCGTCTTCGCAGAAACATCGTCGTTCAATGCAAAAGCCGTTGTATTCTCTTCGTGACTGTATGTAAACACTCCCAAGCGTTCGAAGCGAGATTGCTCAATCCAATTCAACAATTCTTTGTGATCAGCAGCTGTTTCTCCAGGGAATCCTGTGATCAAGGTTGTACGAATTGCAATATCCGGAACCTTCATGCGAATGTCTTGAATGAGCGCATCTGTCTTCTCTCTGGTAATACCGCGCTTCATGGCTTGCAACATTTTTGTTGTTCCATGTTGAAGAGGCATATCTAAATATTTGCAGATGTTATCTCTTTCATTCATGACATCCAACACATCCATTGGAAATCCACTTGGAAAAGCATATTGAAGACGAATCCAATCAATTCCTTCAACGTCTGAAAGACGCTTCAACAATTCTGAAAGCGTACGTTTTTTCTCTATGTCTAATCCGTAATAAGTCAAATCTTGCGCAATAAGCACCAGCTCTTTGGTACCGTTCGCCGCTAATGATTTCGCGTTGCTCACCAATTGCTCCATTGGCGTGCTCACGTGCTTTCCGCGCATAAGCGGAATTGCACAGAACGAACATGGACGATCACATCCCTCCGCAATTTTGAAATAAGCGAAATGACTTGGGGTTGTTAACAAACGCTCTCCTACCAATTCTGTTTTGTAATCGGCCTTCAACGTTTTCAATAAACGTGGAAGATCGCGCGTTCCGAAAAACGCATCCACCTCTGGAATATCTTTTTCCAATTCAGGCTTGTAGCGTTCGCTCAAACATCCCGTCACGTATAGTTTCGAAACATTCCCCTTCTCCTTTTCTTTCGCCCAAGCTAAAATGGTATTGATACTTTCTTCCTTCGCATTATCAATGAAACCGCAGGTATTGATAATTACAATTTCTGAATCCACTTCTTCCGATTCATGTTCTACATCGAAGGCATTCGCCTTCAACTGCGCCATCATGACTTCTGAATCGAAAATATTCTTCGCGCAACCCAAGGTTACGACATTCACTTTGTTTTTCTTGAGTGTCTTCGTCTTCATTACTTTGATTTTCCTGCGAATAAACTATCTACAAATTCAAATCTATTGAATACTTGAAGATCGCCTGCTTGCTCTCCTACGCCAATGAAGCGCACAGGGATATTGAATTGATCTGAAATTCCAATTACCACACCGCCCTTCGCCGTGCCATCTATTTTCGTAATTGCCAACGAAGAAACTTCCGTAGCTGCGGTGAATTGCTTCGCTTGCTCGAATGCGTTCTGCCCGGTTGAACCATCAAGAACCAGCATCACATCGTGCGGAGCATTCGGCACCACCTTCTGCATGACACGCTTAATTTTCGAAAGCTCATTCATCAATCCAACTTTGTTGTGCAATCTTCCCGCTGTATCAATAATCACAACATCGGCATTTTTTGCTACCGCTGATTGAAGTGTATCGAAAGCAACAGCGGCTGGGTCTGCGTTCATTGCCTGCGCAACACAACTTTTTTTCCTTGTTGTTGAAGTTGATAAGCCATCTTACCAATGGTGGTGGTCTTTCCTACCCCATTCACACCCACAACCATAATCACATATGGAATTCCTGCTGAAGCTGGAATGTATATTTCTTCACTTTCTTCGCCTTCATGTCCAACGAGCATTTTAGCAATTTCATCGCGCAACACTTGATTCAACTGATCTGTCGGCATTGACTTCTCTTTCTTCACACGCTCTTGAATACGCTTGATGATTTTCTCGGTGGTGTCGATTCCCACATCTGAAGTAATTAGAATTTCTTCTAACTCATCAAGCATCTCTTCATCTACATGGGCTTTACCTGTAATGATGCGAGCTAGCTTCCCGAAAAAACCTTCACGGGTTCTTTCAAGACCAAGATCTAGCTTGTCTTTTTTTTCTTTCGAA
>JBJOON010000179.1:0-3727 GCA_046051235.1 Bacteroidota bacterium | reverse complement strand
CTTTTTGTAAAAGTCTGAAGGAATTTGCTGATCCTTCGGCATAATCAATTCATTGTTCTCATCGTCGAGTACAAGAATCTCACGCTTCCATACTTGGTAAACTTCACCAGAGATAATTTCTCCAATGCGCTCCTTGTACTTCTGATAGATATGATCCTTTTCTAACTCTTGAATACGGTTCTTCAATACTTGGCCCATAGCCATGATATTTCTACGACCGAAGTCTTCAATCTTAATCTCTTCAATCAATTCTTCACCCACTTCAAGATCATCTACAATCTTGCGCGCCATGCTTACTTCGATTTCAGCTACTTCGTCATCAAGCTCTCCGTCTGGAACAACTTGACGAGTACGCCAAATCTCTAAGTCGCCACGCTCTGCGTTAATAATGATGTCGAAGCCATCTTCAGCGCCCCAGCGCTTTACAATCATAGCTTTGAACATTTCCGCCAAGATGTTTGTGATCGTCTCGCGGTCGATGTTTTTGAATTCTTTAAAGTCTGCAAAAGACTCTATCAGGTTTAGTCCTTTCATAATGACAAGGTTAATTAAAACGTATTACTACTTTGGTTTCTTTTATGTTATCAAATGCAAGGGTGACTGTTTTTTCCACCCATTCTTTTTTCTTTTTTCCGGGAAGCGCCTCTTTTTCTTGGTACTTCAATACAATTCCAGTCTCACTTACTTCAGCTAAATCACCTTCGTATTTTTCTCCATCATCTGCTTTCACCTTCACCGTTCTTCCAATGTTCTTCACATATTGTCTGTGAACCATCAAAGGCTTTCCGACACCCGGAGAAGAAACTTCCAAAGAAAAATCTTCCTTCTCGCGATCCAAAGACGATTCAACGTGACGACTCACTTTCTTGCAATCTTCCACATTCAATCCAGAGTCTTTATCGAGTAAAACTTCAATGGCGTTACCTGGACGAACGGAAATGGAAACAATAAACGCGTCGGATAAGGTATCCGTTTCGGCTATCTTGGTTTGAACCAATTGTTCTATTTCTGCTACTGTTATCATGACTAAAAAAAAGAGGGGTTAAGCGCCCCTCTCTCATTGTTCAATTACTTAATTTCAAGTGCAAATATAGGCATTTTTCAACAATAAACCCAAATATCTTCCGCCCAAGGCTTTTTTCTGTTAGTAAGTTGAATTGAGAGAGCCGTCAATGCATTGTTTCTTTGCAAAAAACTCAGAGCATGAATGTATTGATATTAGGTTCCGGTGGTAGAGAGCACGCTTTCGCGTGGAAAATTTCACAAAGTTCTCTTATACACAATATATATATAGCTCCCGGAAATGCGGGTACCGAAGAGTTCGGAACCAACTTACCCATTGACCCGACAGACTTCAAATCCATTAAGAAAGCGGTTCTTGAACACAGCATCAAAATGGTCATTGTCGGTCCTGAAGATCCATTGGTGAAAGGAATTGTAGAGTTTTTTGAAAAAGACAAGGCGTTAACCGGTGTTTCCGTTATCGGACCGAATTCAATCGCTGCGCAATTAGAGGGTAGCAAAGACTTTGCAAAGCAATTCATGGCGAAGCACGGCATTCCAACCGCCAAATACGCTTCATTCACATCTGCCACTCTTAAAGAAGGACAAGCTTATCTTGAGTCCTTAAAAGCACCCTACGTTTTAAAAGCTTCCGGATTGGCGGCTGGAAAAGGGGTAGTTATACTCGACGATTTGGCAGCAGCGAAGAAAGAATTGAAAGCCATGCTCTCAGACAAAAAATTCGGAGATGCTTCCAGTACCGTTGTCATTGAAGAATTTTTAAAAGGAATCGAATGCTCTGTCTTCATTATGACAGATGGAAACAATTATAAGATACTTCCAGAAGCAAAAGATTACAAGCGCATAGGTGAAGGCGATATGGGATTGAATACAGGTGGAATGGGTGCCGTTTCTCCAGTTCCCTTCTGCACTCCAGAATTCATAGATAAAATTGAAACACAAATCATTATTCCAACCATGAAAGGATTGAAGGCCGACGGTATCGATTACCGCGGATTCATATTCTTTGGAATTATTAAAGTTGGAAATGAACCGTACGTGATCGAATACAATTGCCGCATGGGAGATCCGGAAACGGAAGTGGTAATCCCAAGAATTAAAAGCGACCTGCTTCACTTGTTCGAAGGCATTGCTACGCAAACCTTAGGCGAATGCGATGTTCAAGTAGACCCTCGCTATTGCACAACGACCATGCTGGTTTCGAAAGGATATCCAGAGTCTTCCGAAAAAGGAAAGGAAATTACAAACCTTGAAGAAGTGCGCGACAGCATCATCTTCCACGCTGGATCAAAAAAGAATGGCGCTAAAATCGTTACAAATGGTGGACGTGTTATGACTGCAACGGCCTACGGAAGTTCACTTCACGAAGCTTTAGCGAAAAGCAATGAAGCAGCAGATACAATTTCTTTTTCAGGAAAATACTTCCGCAAGGATATCGGAAACGACCTGAAGAAATTAATTAAGGAAAAGTAATCGAGTTGCAATTCGGGCATATTCCGTTTACGTAATCACGAATGACCTCAACCTCTTTCGATGTTGAGCCACCCAGAAAACCTGTAATTTTTTCAGAGGTGATCATTTCATTGTATATCGAGAGAAAAATAGATGAAATGGGCATGTAAGAATAATGCCACTTCTCTTCTGAATAACCGGAGCGACCGCTGGTTTGTTTGTTATCATAAGTCTGGCAAAAACCAAAAGACCCTGCGTTCTTCTGAAGCCAATCATATTCCTTCTTACCCCTTCCACTTGTAAAGTAACTTGGCTCAAGTGAGTTAATGTCGAGATCAGTTCCCCAATGGTGGCGAGAAGTTCCGGGCATAGAACTGTATTTCAAAATATCTAGAGCGGTTTCTTTATCTGATTTGAAATTCGGGCGACGGGCATTCCACTTCCTTTCCCAAATCGATTTCTGCATGTTGAAATTCCTTCCACCCGAAATCACTTTCAATGTAACACCTTCTTTTTGCGCTGCTGCTGCCATCTCTTCGAATGCCGCGTTCACTTCATTCAATAAATAACAAGGCTTCGTACTTCTGTTACTTGGAACGAGACAAAATCGATAATCTTTCTCGAACGTTGTTTTCCCCAAAAGAAAATTCTCATCCACTTCGTAATACCACGGCATGAGTTGAGAATGAACTTCGAAGGTTGAAAAGAATACAACCACGAAAAGTAAAAGACCTTTTTTAATCATATTCCCAAAGTTAACTATTCGAAGTTGGGAATTCATAACTTCGCGACATGAATGCTTTTGACTTTGAAACATGGCTTGCCGAAGCACTGAAGGAAGATATTGGTCCTGGTGATTTCACCACACTAGCCACCATTCCAGACAACGCAATTGGAAAAGCTCAATTAATAGTAAAAGATAACGGAGTACTGGCCGGCGTTTCCATTGCTGAAAAAATCATTCATGCTTTTGACCCTTCTTTAAAAATGACAACACTCCTTCAAGACGGAGCGGTTGTTCAGAAAGGTGACATTGCTTTTTATGTGGAAGGGAAAAGTCAGAGCATCACAACTATTGAACGACTCGTTCTTAATGTCATGCAACGCATGAGCGGAATTGCCACAGAGACTCACAGGCTAACGCAAATGATTGCACACACGAATTGCAAACTTCTCGACACACGTAAGACCACTCCAAATTTCAGATACTTCGAAAAGGAAGCGGTAAGAATTGGAGGTGGATACAATCATA
>JBJOON010000178.1:0-3737 GCA_046051235.1 Bacteroidota bacterium | reverse complement strand
TTCAGCAAGCGTAATAGCTGTTCCGCTTGGCTTGTCGAGTTTTGCGGTGTGATGAATTTCTTCAATGCTCGCTGTGTACTCCGGGAATTTCGACATAACACGAGCCAGCTCTTTGTTCAGATGGAAGGTGATCTGAACCCCAATACTAAAGTTCGTCGCTGAAAGCAGGGCGCTATTCGATTTCATTTTCGAAATCACCTCGTCGTATTGCCCATACCACGCGGTTGTTCCAACAACAACGGGTACGTTAGCCTGAAAGCAAAGTGCAATGTTCTTCGCGCATTGTTCGGGTGTACTGAATTCAATGGCAACATCGGCTTCTGCAAGCGCTTCAACGGTGGCAGGATTTTCAGAATTGAATTTCCCAGCGCACGTGTGTCCGTATTCCGTAAGCAAGGCCTCAATGGCTTTGCCCATCTTTCCATATCCCAACAATGCAATTTTCATCAGTGAATATTTAAGGTGAAATGAAGTCCGGTAAATCGCGGAGAGACAACAGGAGTGTAGTTCAACGAGAGATTCGGACTGACGTCGAATGAAAACAAATGCGCATCGACATTCGCATCAATAATTTGAAGAGCATAAACACCCAGAAAGCTCATGTAACTGATATCGACAAGCTTTTTGTAGAAAAGCTGATTGGCATCGAGTTGACTGCTAGAGAGCCCTTCGGCTTCGCCGGTTGGATTGGTCGAAAGATCGGTGTCGTTAAAAGCGATGTAGGCATTTTTCCAGAAGCGATAGTTGCTCGTGTTGTCGGAAATGAAATACACACATGCCCCGAGCCCAGCATAGACTATCGGTGCTTTCCAATATTTACGGTTGTATATCTGTCCGCTACCCGGAATAATAGCCGAGAAAATGGTTGCCTTCATCGGACTGTGTGGTTGGTTCCATTTCAATTGAAATTTGGAACTGTCAGAAACAGCGACAGCATTGCTTTGGGCAATGCTGTTCGATGCAATGAGCATAAGAAGTGCGATGAACGCGTGCTTCATAGTTAGGCGTTAAGTCCGAGCATAGCAATGATACGCTCCAAATCGTCGTCGTTTGTAAATGGAATTTCAACTTTTCCAATTCCGCCGTCGTTGCGTGTAACCTTCGCTTTCTTTCCGAAACGCAATTTTAAATCGGCTTGCATTTTCTGAATTTCCAGAGGCATCAGGTTCGCTTTCGATGCGAATAATTTCGGAGCATCGTCTTCTTTCACCAATTCTTCAACCTTGCGAACGCTAAGGTCTTTTTCAAGAATTAATTTGAAAATTTTGATTTGTTTGCTCTCAGGTTCAGCATTGATCAGCGCACGTGCATGACCCATGCTAATGCGCTTTTCAATTATTCCTAATTGGATTTCCGGAGGAAGACGCAGTAAACGAACGTAGTTGGTCACTGTTGTTCTGTCTTTACCCACGCGGTCTGCAAGTTTATCTGTAGTAAGACTGCACTCTTCCATTAAGCGTTTGTAGCTTATGGCAATCTCGAGTGCATTCAGGTTTTCACGTTGAATGTTTTCCACCAACGCCATTTCCAACATACCCTGGTCGTCTGTCTCACGAATGTAAACAGGCACTTCGGTAAGGTTGGCCATTTGGCTGGCACGGAAGCGGCGTTCCCCTGAAATGATTTGGTATTTCTGAGAAGAAACTTTGCGAACGGTTATTGGCTGAATTAATCCAAGCTCACCAATGCTGGTTGCTAATTCAATTAATGCATCGTTGTTGAAGTCTTTACGCGGTTGGTAAGGATTGGCTTCAATCTGGGAGATGCTTAATAATGAAATAGGGCCAGCAACGTGTCCGACTTCTTTTTCGCTGGTTGGAGGTGCCGCTTGTGAAACGAGTTCACTTTTCGATGATGCTGGAGAATGCTCCAATAGAGCGCTTAATCCTCTTCCTAATGCTTGTTTCTTACTCATGATCTACTGGAATGTATTTTTCGTCGCTGCCCATCTTGGTCAAATTATTTTTTTGAAGAAGTTCACGCGCCATATTCAAATAGTTCACCGCTCCCTTACACGAGGCGTCATGCATAATCACCGTTTGACCAAAGCTAGGCGCTTCTCCCAATGTAGTGTTGCGGTGAATTAAAGTGTCGAATACCATATCTTGGAAGTGCATGCGCACTTCTTCAACCACTTGATTGCTCAAGCGGAGACGAGTATCGTACATCGTTAACAGAATGCCTTCAATGGTTAATTCTGTATTTAGTTTTTGTTGAACAATCTTAATGGTGTTCAATAATTTTCCCAATCCCTCTAGTGCGAAGTATTCGCACTGCACCGGCACGATTACGCTGGCAGAAGCTGCTAATGCATTAACGGTAACCAACCCAAGTGAAGGTGAGCAGTCGATAATTACGAAATCGTAATCGTCTTTAATCTTATTCAATGAGCCGCGTAGCATATACTCGCGACTTGGCATATTAATCAATTCAATCTCGGCTCCAACCAAATCAATATGTGAGGGAAGTAGGTCCAAATTAGGATTTTCAGTAGTTATAATGATATCCCGTGGATCAACATCGTTAATCAGGCATTCGTAAATACTCGTTTTAACCGTATTCGGATCAACACCTACACCACTTGTAGCATTGGCCTGAGGATCTGCATCTACCAGCAACGTTTTGAATTCCAAGACGCCCAAAGCAGCAGCAAGATTAATGGCCGTAGTAGTTTTTCCAACGCCCCCTTTTTGATTTGCAACGGTTATTATTTTTCCCATGATATCGGGGTTTTTAAGTTCTTTTTACTTGTTTCACGCGTGTTTCACACGTTCAGCGAAAGTACGTCCCTTTACCGCGAGGAACATTTTTTTTCTGAATGAAGTTTTACACACGACCTTTGTGTATTCAGTGTTAATAGCCGTGAATAACTTTTTTAAGTTGCATAGAATTAGAAGGTTAGGTTTTGACAATTTCGATAACTAAATAAACAAAGAACAATGATAGACATACAAGAAAGCGTTGATTGGTTAAACAAGAGAGGAGTGGGTCAGGTAGACGTAGGAATTGTCTTAGGAGCAGGCCTTCATGGTTTGGTTAGTAAGATTAATGTGTTGAAGGAATTCAACTACAGCATGATCCCCAATTTTCCCATAGCAACGGTAGAGTTTCATTTCGGGAAATTGATTTTCGGTGAAATGGGAGGGAAGAAGATACTGACATGTGTTGGACGCTTTCATTATTACGAAGGCTATTCAATGGATGAGGTTGTACTTCCGGTTCGTGTAATGAAATTACTCGGAGCGAAGGGCATACTTCTTTCGAATGCTGCCGGGGCATTGAATCCTGATTTTGCTTTGGGTTCGTTAATGCTTATCGACGATCACATTAATCTTCAGCCAGAGAATCCGCTGCGGGGTCCAAATGACGACAGTTTAGGCAATCGTTTTCCGGACATGCTCGAGCCATATAGCAAGAAGTTGAATAATATGTTGAAGGACATTGCTGCGGAAAAGGGAATTGATTTGAATGAAGGAGTCTACGTTTCTGTGCCAGGTCCGAACCTAGAAACCCGCGCAGAATATAGATTTTTAAGATCCATTGGTGCCGATGCCGTTGGTATGAGCACAGTTCCGGAGGTTATAGCTTGCAAACACATGGGTGTTCCATGCTGCGCAATTAGCATTCTCACCGACGCTTGTGATCCTGCACGTTTGAAGCATACGAGTATTCAAGAAATTATTGCCGTAGCAGAAAGTAATGAGACTTATTTAACTGATTTATATTCAGAGTTAGTG
>JBJOON010000177.1:0-4015 GCA_046051235.1 Bacteroidota bacterium | reverse complement strand
CGTAATTCACCAAAACAAGGGCTTGTTTCTCATGCACACCGCAGTTTCCAACGCGTTTGCCTTTCCATCCCGTATGCTCAATGAGGTATCCCGCAGGGATTTTCACAGTGGTTTCATTCACCGGATAAAAAGGAATCTTTTCGTCGTGGGTTTGAATAGCTCGTAACACAGAGAGATTAACTGTCGGGTTTTTGAAAAAACTTCCGGCATTGCCCAAAACCTTGGGGTCTGGGAGCTTAGAAGTGCGAATAGCAATAACCGCTTGACTGATATGTGAAAAACGGGACGCTTATTCAGTTTGAAGCCCACATGCGTGATGAACCAATTTCCTTTTTCCTTCCGTTTGAAAATACTCTCGCGGTATCCGAGTTCACAGTCGTTAAGGGAGAATAATTGTTTTTCGGTAGTATGAATGTTTACCGCTTCCACATAATTCAACACACTGCTCATTTCAACGCCGTAAGCACCAATGTTCTGCATAGGACTAGCCCCCACGCATCCGGGAATAAGCGAAAGATTTTCAACTCCTGCCCATTTGTTTCGAATGCAATGCAACACGAAGTTGTGCCAATTCTCTCCCGCTGCCACACGCACATATACGTGCATGTCGTCTTCCTTCTCCAATTCAATTCCGAATAGTCTATTTTGAAGAACAATCGCATCGACGTCTTGTGTGAACAGAATGTTACTTCCTCCGCCAAGTACCAAATGATTGCTCTTGCTCTGACGCACATATTCCAACGCCTCTTGCACATGCTCGGGTTGGTCTATACGTGCAAACTCTCTCGCTATTGCTGAAATGCCAAACGTGTTGTGCGTCAACAAGTCCACATTTTTTTCAAACTGAAGTTTCATGAAGTAAAGTAAGGAAAGGAAAGAGCCAGGCTATCACGCCTTCACGGCGTAATTCGAACACGGGAATGTTCAAATGGATTTCAATTTGTAGTTGGAAGAAATGTCTGCCTTAAGCGTAAGGTATTCTTCTTCCGAAATGAATGTGGCGCCGTTTCCGCCTTCCAAGAGATCCATGACGTAGATACGGTCGGCATGTGTTACTGCATTGTTGGTATGAATGAAGTAGGAAGACCCCATAATCACAACCTCTTCAAAAGTTGTTGAGGAAAAGATTTGAACAATGCGTTTTCCTTCTGGAAATTTTAGAAACTTTGGGAAATTCATACTGCGAATATGCAAACAAATTCAGAAGAACTTTTTTTAAGACGAATTGCTCAAGAGATTATCGATAAGCACGGCAAAGATTTAAATCGAATTGTCGTGGTGCTTCCAAGCAATCGCTCGAAAGTTTTTTTGAAGAAATTTCTTTTTGAAATTTTAGGTTCTGCCTTTCTTACGCCACAACTGATGCTGCTTCCGCAGTTTGTTAAATCAGTGGTGAAAGAGAGAACAGAAGAGAAGTTAAGCCTGCTTTTGTTGCTTTATCGCGCCTACACTCAAGTGGTTGAACATCCAGATTCCTTCGAAGTATTCTTGAAATGGGGAAGCATGGCGCTCGACGATTTCAACGATATCGATGTCGCGCTTGCCAATCCTGGTGAGGTGTTTAAGAATTTGAAAGACGTTAAGGATATTGAAAATTGGAGTTTCGGAATTCAACCATTGACAGAGGCTCAGGAAGACTATGCCGATTTCTGGTTAGATCTTGGAAAGGTGTATCATCGTTTTGTTGAATTGCAAAACGAGCAACACGCCTATAGCTACGCGAGGCTCAATAGAGCCATGGCAGAGGAGAAAGTAGAAGTGAATTTCCCTTCGAATGTTGACGCTATTTATTTTGTTGGAATTACAGCCTTTTCGAAGGCTGAGGAAAAGTGGGTGATGCGTCTTCACAAAACAGGAAAAGTGTTTTTCCATTTTGACGCCGACGCTTATTACGTGAACAATCCCATTCACGAAGCTGGAATCTTTTTCCGCTACTGGGAAGAACGAAGAATGCCTATAGCGAAGTCAGACGATTTCAATAATCGTAGTCGTACAATTACATTTTCGAAAGTCGTCACGCCTTTGGCTTCGGCATTCGCAGCATCGAAGTTGGTGAATGAAATGAAGGAAGAAGATCGCGCCAACACGGCCGTGGTCTTGATTCAGCCATTTCTGCTTCGTCCGTTTTTAAACGGATTGTCCATAGATTCTCCTGTAAACGTGGCGTTGGGTTATCCCATTGATCAGGTTGCCTTATTCCGAGTGGTGAAAATGCTTTTGCGCATGTGGGCGCGCTTGTCGAAAGAAGTGAAGAAGGGAATGTACTACAAGGATTTCTCACAATGGATTTTGCAGACCGATTTAGACGTGCTTATTCCTTCGCCACAACGCAGAGAAATTCAGCGCTATGTCATGCGCCGGAAATTCATTTACATCCGTGAAAGAGAATTGAAGGAATTGGTGAATGAACTTCCGGCAATGAAAGCATTGGAGGATTTGATGACCATAGAGGATTTCAATCTTCCGAGTTGCATTGTGCGATTGAAGAAGTTTCTTTCTGTTTTTGTTGAAGCGGAAAAGGCCGACGAGTTAACCAAGGAAACAGCTTTGCGCTTGCAACAGATCTTAGGTCGCATTGAAATGCACATGGAAGGCAATGCATTTTTGAATGAAGTGCCGCTGCTTGATCTCTTGTTTCAGCATTACGCCTCGCAAGAAACCATTGCGTTTCAAGGAGAGCCGTTGGAAGGACTTCAGGTGTTGAATATGGTTGAAACGCGGGCGGTCGATTTCAAGCATGTGATTATTGTTGGTGCGAACGACGAACAGTTTCCTGGAAACGGAAGAGCACAATCTCTCATTCCATTCGATTTGCGAAAGGCCTTTGAATTGCCTTCGCCGGAAGAGCGCGAAGGGACCATAGCGTATTCCTTTTATCGGTTGTTGCAACGGGCGGAAGACGTTCGTTTGTTGTATCACACGTTGAGTTCCGATTACAAAATGACCGAACCTTCGCGCTATCTTATGCAAATTGGTCAAGAACTCACGGGTTATGGAAACCGAACGGACGTTCGGTACGAGGACTTCGAACACAGCAATAAGTTTTTGCAAACAGGAGAAGAGGAAATTGAAGCCAATGAGTTTTCGAATCAACGCATTCACGATTTAATGGCTTACGGAATTTCACCATCTGCAATCAATAAGTTCATGCGCTGTCCGCTCGACTTCTATTACCGCTATGTTGTTGGATTGGGTGAAGTGGAGAGCTTGGAAGAGAGCATGGAAGCTTCGACCTTTGGATCTATTGTTCACGATGTGTTGGAGACGTTGTATAAGCGTTTTGTTGGAATGACTATTCAGGATGCCGATTTTGAGGGATTCAAATTAGAGTTAGACACGCTTATTGACGATGCCATTCATCGGTTGTACAATTCGAATTTTGAATTGGCTGGCTTCGACATTATCATGCGTCGCATTGTGAAGCGTATGATTGAGGTGGTGTTGGAACACGATCAAGAGCAATTCAAGAAGGCACGCGAAAACGGTGAAGAACGCCTAGTGAATGGGGTAGAGGTGGAGCTCATGGCAGACTTGCCTATGGAGAAGATAGGAGTGGATATTCCTGCACGCATCCGTGGAAAGGCCGATCGCGTAGATGAGCAGTCAGGTAACTTCATGGTGCTTGACTACAAAACGGGAAGTGTGAAAACAGAAGAATTGAAGTTAAGCGACAAAGAAGGGCCGTGGTTGAAAGACTCGAAGCCGAAGCTGCTTCAGATTTTAACGTATTCTTATTTGTGGGTGAAAGGTGGTCATGCTCCGGAGAACACACAAGCCATGTTGTTTGGATTGAAGCAAGCCAAGCAAGGACCGGTCTCGCTTATGCGTGGAGATGACCCAGCGGTATTGCGTGAGGCAGATATTGAAAAGTTTGAAGGGGAATTTTTGGAAGTGTTGAAGAGTTTGTTGGAAACGCAAGTATTTAGACACAATCCGGAATCGGAATATTGCGAATTTTGCAAGTAGTGAAAAAGAAGGTTCTCATTATAGCATACTATTGGCCTCCTGCAGGTGG
>JBJOON010000176.1:0-3762 GCA_046051235.1 Bacteroidota bacterium | reverse complement strand
ACTGCTCTTCCAATTAAAATACTACTGATTACCGTGCAGAATCCGCCGACCAAATAGATGTACTTCACTTCGTGTTGTTCCAGTTTCACGTTGGAAATCATATACGGTGTCAAGAATGAAATAATCGTGAACTGCCCAAGCACAAGCAAGACGGTAAAGAGTAAGGCATTGCGCTGCGCCACATTCGAGAACGAAGCCTTGAAGGTTTCCATGGGTTGAAACTTGTGGGTTCTGCGTTCCAAGTGATCGCGCAACGGTGGCAACGTTTTCCAAGCCATGAACCAAAACGGAAGACTCAACGCACTTACCATGTAAAAAGGCACATGCCAATTTCCATCAAAAAAATCGACCATAGTCAATGCCATAGGAACTCCTAAAATAGAAGCCAATGAAAACGCGAGCGTCACAGCAGCAACCGCCTTTCCTCTTCTTTCCATTGGAAAAACATCTGCAACAATGGACATGACCAATCCGCCTAAAAGACCTCCGGTAATTCCAGTTAAAATTCTCGTTCCTGCGAACAAGTAGTAATTCAATTCATTGTTATCAGTCGTTGGAACCAACGCGCTGCTTACTGTTCCGAGCATGAATCCCAAGTATGCAAAGAGTAGTGCTTTCTTACGCGGAAGGTTATCGAGATAAAACACACCCAAAAAAGAAGTCACTCCGGCCGCCAATCCGTATGAACTCACCAACCAACCGAATCCTGCCGGACCAATGCCCAAGTCGCGCTTCAAGATATCGCCCATGGGCATCATAATCATGAAGTCTACGATGTTGGTGAACTGAATGGCTGCTAACGCAACTAAGATCCAGCGCTCTTTGTTTGTTGAATTAGCCATTGTTTTGGGAATTCCATTCCCGCTGTTTAGTATCTAAAACGCTTTGCCATTCTTGTTTGAATGGAAAACGTTGCGGCTCACTTCCTGGATGAACTTTGGTAAAGAATAATTTCAATAAAGCATTGCGAAGTCTTCCAGGGTGACGAAGTGCTATACGCATTTCAACAGGCACTGCACCGAAGGTAGACTTAATTTCTCCAGCCGTTCTTCCAAATGTAATCTCTTCGCATTGCCCGTCAATAGCCCATTTCACGAATGAAAGAAGCATGTTTGAATAAAGACCATACAACGCATTCGCCTCGTAATCTACTCCAATCAAGAACGCTTCAAGTTCTTTGTTATTGATGAGTGCAATCTGATATCCGACAATTTCATTCGTGACATAGTACGCTTGAATAAGCATCTTCTCTTGCAGCGCCTTCTTCAATTCAACCAAGAATTCGGTTGTTAAAGGTTCCATGGCGAACTCTGCGCGGTCATATACGTTTCTGTACAACGCCTGAACCACGGTCGCATTCGCTTCCAAGTCTTCGGCGCTCCAACTCCGAGTTTCAACGACCTCGCATTTTTTCAATGCGCCTTTCGCCTTGGTTCTGAACTTCGTATTCAACGCATTTAGATAATCGTCGAAAGTCTTCCAATTCCCATCCAAAGGCATCTTCAAATGATGATCCACCGCGAAGGTGTGAAAACCACAATCCTTCAATTCATTCAATGCGTTGTAATCTTTCGGATAAAAATCCTTCACCACTACCGCTTGCGTATCGCGTTTGTCCTTCCGCAAATAATGAATAACATCTGTAAGGGCATAGCACAAAGCCGTTGTGGCTTCTTCCACCTGAATTTCTTTTTGAAAAATATATCCGTGCGGACCCGTGCAAAACGGACTTCCACAAACCACTAATGGGTACTGACGCGACTGTCTTCCGAATACCCGTGCAACAAACCCCGCTCCGCCTTCCACATCTACGTGCGACTTCAATTCACCCGAAACGAAATAGGTGTATTGCAAAACCGCAATACCAATGGGCATTTCATCCTTGAAAAACAAAATGTAAAACAGGTTTCCTTCCCAACATTTCGAAAGCGCCGACAAATAGTCTGAAGTGAGAAAAACGTTCTGTTCGTGATTCAGCGCATCCCACGTTTCCTTTGGCACATCGGCAAACTTATCGGTCACGGTATAACTAAGCTCGGAAGAGCCCAGTGACCATCGCACCTTCTTTCGTTCACCAAACACACAACAGTTTACCATAATTCGCTAGAGATTTGCAAAGGTAAAGACACTTCAAGGTTAACTTTGTTTAATTCCTCACGAATGTTAAACCCCAAAAAGATACTTTTTTTCGATAGCGATTGCCTCTTCTGCAACCGTTGGGTGCAACGCATTCACAGCCATGCGCTTCACTCCGATTTGTATTTTTCTGGGTTGAAGGGAAAAGAAGCAGAAAGCGCTCTCTCTGCGCAAGAACGGGAGTCGTTATCTGGAATTATCTTAGTTGTAAATGGAAAGAAATACCACAAGGGACTTGCGCTTCGACAATTGTTTTATGAAGTGAAGGCACCCCTCTCGATTTTGTTAATACTGACTTTCGTTTGTCCGCTTTTTTTATTGAATGCGATTTATAATTTTATTGCGCGAAACAGACACCGCATAAACGGAAAATCCGCTTGTGAATTTGACCCTACCTTGCAATCGAAAATACTTCTATAGCCATGATTGAAAACCTTCCCTTTTCGCTAATTGTAGTGACCTGCATTATCACCGTGCTTGCGGGCATGATGATGACTTACGCCTTTGTTCGTGGCCATCACCGAGCGCAGCAGCGCGCGCACCTATTCGCGTTGGCTTTGTTGGGATGGTCTATTTTTCAAGCCACGCTTGCTTTAAATCGTTGGTTCATGGACAAGAAAACGGGAACGGGACATTTGTTGTTCCCTATTTTGTTTTCTTCGGTTCTTATTTTGTTGTTGGCCTTCACACCGCGCGGAGCAAGGTTTCTACGAGCACTTCGTCCTTCTTGGTTGTATAGCTTACAGTACCTGAGAATTCCTATCGCATCTATGTTCTACATTCTAGCTACATGGAAACAAACGCCGTGGGAGATGACATTTTACGGAATGAATTTCGACATTGCCTTCGGTGTACTCGCCTTGATTTGCATGCCAATTTTCCCCAAGAAAAAAAGCAAGTATAAACTTGCTTTTAGTGTTTTCAATATTGTTGGAATTGCCTCTATTGTTTGGCAGTACATTCTTGTGTTAGGAAGCGTTCCAAGCGATTCGCAATGGCTTGGACTTACTCAGCCGAATTACGCTGCGACTCACTTTCCTTACGGATGGTTCGTCACGGTGATCTTTCCACTTATTCTAGCCTCTAATGTTGCGCTGTTGGTTCAGAACCTCACGCATCATGAGAAGCCTGTTTTGTAATTAGGCTTTCTTTTCTTCCTTGTAAACCATTAATCCTGCGAAGGCCAACAATGCGAAAAGCAATGCAGAACCTGCGTAAGAGAGCGTAGTTCCTTTCTCCCAAACCTTTGGTTCGAAAGACCATTCAACGGTGTGTGTTCCAGCAGGAACCATTGCACCGCGAAGGACATAGTTCACGCGTGCAGCTTCCACTTCGTTTCCATCTATTCTGCAAATCCATCCTTGCGGATAATAGATTTCACTGAACACTACAGGCTGCGCCTCAGCAGAAGTGTTGTTCACTTCGTAGCGTAACACTTTCGTTTCATAGGCCAACATGCGAACTGAAGCGGTGCTATCCACAGCTGTTTGTGGCGCATGAAATTGTGTCGCGAAAGCCGTTTGGGTTGTTGCTTCCATCTTCGGGTTTATTTCTCCCAACGCAACAATTTCTTCATCGCTATTGTTGGTTGTTTTCACTTGAGATACGAACCAAGCATTGCCCATG
>JBJOON010000175.1:0-3788 GCA_046051235.1 Bacteroidota bacterium | reverse complement strand
TTCTGTCAAGCTAAGTGAATTGGTTGTTGGAATTGGACCGTTCGTCGTAGGACCAGCCGTTGAACGTAAAGTAGGATTGTCTGCTATGTCGCAATTGGCCATCAATGCAAGCGAATGGCAAAGCGCGCAATGGGCGCGTGAAAAAGGATTGTATGCTGAAGTGTTCGACTCCGTTGAAGCTATGGATGCTGCTATACAAACGTTAGCCGATAAGCTAAACAACAGCAATCCGGAGGCTATGTCTGAATTGAAAAAAATCTTTTGGAAAAACACAGAGCACTGGGATCAACTTTTATTCGAACGTGCAGGGATTAGTGGAAGATTGGTTCTGTCCGACTTCACTCGCGCGGCTATTGCGAGGTTCAAAGCGAAGTAACATGGATATATCCCTTCGGGATTGGTCCCTACGGGATTTGTCCTCCAGAGGATTTACTGGCGTTTCGTTTAAAAATTTCTTGAATCCCATCTGCCAATTGTTTCCAATTGTCGAACTCTTCTTGGTAGATAACGCCAATACCTTGTGTATACGGACTTTGGGCAGTAGTGGTCACCCTTTGATCATTGCTTTCGTTGTAAACCATTAATCGGATTTTTCCGTCTTGGGTAATATTGTACTCAACTCGAACATCCCCGATGTAGTTGGTTGTTTGACTCGTGTTCGCGCTACCGCGCGCAACCCCAAAGTTTCCAGTTACACTCACACGATCGTTGAACAACTGAGTACTCAATGCCAATTCAATTTGTTCGTTGCTAATCTTATCTCCCGGACGATAATTAAATCCTAAATCGAAATCGTCACTAATCTGGCTAAGCCAATTTGAAATCTGATTTGAAACTAACTCACTTCCGTTACTTGCTAAACCAACTCCGGTTCCTCCAGTTTGAGTTATGCTAGGCGGACTAATAAATCTTCCCATCACCAATAATGCAAACGCTTGTCTATTTCGCTCCTGCTCGGTGCTTATAACGCTTGCCAAACGAGATTGCGTTAATTGATCAGATTGTGGCAGTTCCAAATCAAATCCAATGGTAGGGTTCATCATTTTACCTTGAAGACCCATGACCAAATTAATTGGGATCCGTTTTCCGCTTGTTTGTGTTGGATCAGGAATAATATCATTCAAACTTGCCGAAACTTTGTAGATGGCTTGCATATCCAATTCAGCAGCCATCGGATCTCCATACCAAGCAATGGATCCACCCGGTTTCACTTCGAAAGGTTTGTTCAACAAATTCTTCAAGGTGAACAAATAACTTCCTTGGGTAATTTCCAACATACCATACATATTGAACGTACTGAGGTTGTTAATAATCATAGACAAATGCCCCTTCCCTCTGCCTTTCATAACGTCACCAACAGCTTCATCGAAAATAATTTGGAATTCTGCATCCTCTGTAACATCGAGCTGCATGTTCATTGTAATACCACTCAAATCTGCTTTCAACTCTTTTTTAGTCGTGGTATCTAGCGGATTCACAAACTGAATATATGAATCGAATTGCAATTCTCCTGATGCACTCATGGGTAAGTTGAACACAGTTCCCTTTTCACTCTTCAAAGTCATGTCGAAGAAGGTCTGATCTCCATAACCAGAAATGTCAAGGAATCCCGTCGTGTAGGCCTTTCCATAAAAATCACTGTTATCGCCTTCCTTGGTGTTCATCGTTAACATAGGAGTCTCCATTTCAACCAATACGTCGTATTGCCAATCACCAAAATTCTTATGAAGCACTTGTCCCGTTAGCCTTCCCGGATTTCCTTCCTCATCGAAAATCTTCACATTATCGAATGCGAACATTTCAGGATCAATATGAATCTTATCGTTAAATGCATATTTCGTTTGAAGGAATGGAACGAAAAGTTCCGCCTTACGAAGTATTAAATCACCTTCCAATTGCGGCTCTTCCAAGGTTCCGGTAAGACTAACCATGGAAGAAGCATAGCCGCTTATTCCCAACACATCTTCACCAATGAATGCGTTCAATAAACTCAAATCAAAGCCATTCATTGTTAGTAAGAAATCGAGCGGACTCTCCTTGTCCTTGGGCGTGTAGTTTCCAGCAAAGCGAAGCGGTTGAACGCTGTCTCTTTCGATTTCCCCATCGGCACGCAAGCGTTCCTTCTTACTGTCCCAAGTGCTATTCACACATAGATTTCCAATTTCATAATCATTCAATGCCAATTCAAACAAACTCAATTCTGAAGTCACAATGGTTTTATCGTAAACATTGCTCAACTCAACTACTCCATTCGCCTCACCTTCAAGTTTTAAGTCTTCGCCTAACAGTCCATTCAGCATGGCTAAATCTACATTACCCAACTCCACGCGCAAAGGAGAAGACGGATGCTCGGTAATCATTCCGTTTATGCCCAAATATTCGTTTTGGTTGTACATCCGGAATCCATTTACGCCAAGATCCTTGTGACAAAGTGTGAAGGAGGCATTCGGGGCCCAAATCCAAGCTTCGTTGTTCACGACCAAAGAACTTCTGCCCACGATGTATTCAAAATCATCGAAACTATTAAGAAAGAAGACACCGTTCAAATCACCCGTTAAAAACTCGCCCGGGTTACCCCACATGAGCGCGCTATAAACCGTATCTCCAAGAGACTGAACATCCCATGAGAGATTGCTAATCAATTTCGACTCTTGGTCTAACACTTCGTTGACCTGAACCGTTAGAAATATAGAACCCAACTCGCGTGAAATATCCACAACCAAATCTTCCGCTTTATAATTTTCATACTGAATATTCGGAGACCCAAAAGTTCCTGAAAGTTCGTTTTTCTTTTCGTCAACGAATAAATTCAAAGACGTTCCTCTAGCAATTTTCAATTCGGGTATGAAGGCCGCAGAAATAAATTCGAAATCGTTGATCCGAATGGTTAAATTGAAATCTTGTTCTTTGTGAGGACGCGAAGAATAATTCATGTTCGGAAGTGCATCTGCAATAATGTCTTGAAGACTTGGCCATAATTGATTATAGTTGAATTTCCCTTCCAACTTCGCATAAACCACATCGGAATTCAAAGTAATGCTGCGCGTACCCTCCTGCTCTGTATCTAATGTGAAGTAGTCTAGTTTACGAATTTTCTCATCGATGAGATAAACGATATTCGCCCCCACAAACTCCCCTTCAATTTCACTCAAGGTCAATCCTTTCAAGTGAGCATTAAACTCTCCGGCAATAACCGCAGGCGTTTCGTCTTTCAACAATCCAACCGCAGTCAAATCGAAGCGATTAACATTCAACTCGAAATTCAATAACGGTTGCTTCTGGGTGAAATCGATTTCACCATCGAATTTTGCTTGCGCATTGTCATCGGCAATTTCAAACTTTCCGCTAAAAAAGTTATTCTTGAACCTTCCGCTTGAAGTCATCTTGGTGTAGACATATTCGCCCAATCCTAATTCACTAATGTCTCCTTCGAAATTCAAATCCATGTTACTCACTTCGAGACCGGTTCCTTCCACATGAATATTTGTGGAAACAACGCCCAACTGATCATCTGAATAATAGATTCCTAAATTGAATTTTTCCAATTGCAGTTGACCGTTATAACTCACCAAAGTATCGAAATCACTCATTTTAACCGCAGTGGTTAGCGATCCAATATCGGTAGTGGTCTTTCCGTAAAGCTCTACTTCAGATAAATCGCCGCGTGCATTTCCTTCAAACTGAATTTTACCTAAAGTCAATATGTTTGCTGGAAGTTGCATGAACTTACCCTCTGAAAAAGGGTAGGCCTTCAAGGATGATAGATCGTTGTAATTGCTTATTATAGA
>JBJOON010000174.1:0-3788 GCA_046051235.1 Bacteroidota bacterium | reverse complement strand
TTCAATTCATCGTTTGCTAATCCCATGCGCAATTCGAAAGCGCGAGTCTTATTGCCGTCGTAGGTTCCTACTTCGCGACGAATAAGTGTGTTTGTTTCTAGGTTTGTTCCTAAGAAAGAAAAGAATGGCTCAGCATTGAATGTTAAGTTGTAGTAACCTGAATTCAAATCAATGTCGTCTGCATTAAAGGTTCCTATTTTCCAGTCAATGAATTTGTCTGTTGAAGAGACCAATTGCGTTAATGCGTTGTCGGAATACAAGTTTTCAGTGTAATAGAAACGCAAAGCCAAATCATAAATCTCAGCGTTGTCAATCGGCGTCCAACGAATGGAAACATTATCGCGGTAATCAATTGCACCAGTTACAGTGTTAGTCGATGCGAAAGACAATCCTAGGTTTGTTTGAGGACTTTGGAAGAATACTTCTGCCGAAGGAATAACGTTGGTCCAAGCGAAGACGTCAGGACGAGAAACGAAGTCTGCTACTAATTTGTATTTCGCATTCGGATTAATTCCATTTGGACTAGCGAAGCAGTAAACCGTTTGCTCAGGACCGTAGAACATGCCATTTACATCTTTGTTGTAAATGGTTATGGGTTGCAAGTTGTGAATGGCAATTGGATTCGGATTTCCAGTTGCATACTCTTCAATTTTTAATGCAGCGAATTCTTCCCACTTGTATTCAGAACTGTCGCGAATCATTGCGTAATCGTTCAAATTTCCATCACCTAAAAAAGTTTTTGTAATCTTCACGAATTGAGTGTCGGCCTGCGGGTCTAATAATCCGAAAACTACCGTTGTGCTCGCATACGGAGCAGTCAAATCAACCTCTGTTTCACACGAAGAAAAAACAACCAATGAAACGGCCGCAATAGCCGATAAAGAAAAAATCTTATTCATGTTTCAAATATAAGTCGCGATTAAGCTCAATAAATTCAAATCTTGTCAATTTCTTACACGTTCAGCGAAATTAAAAACTCAAGTGTATTCACGTTGTCCGCGTAATCGGTAAGGGCTGGGCATTGGCTGTTTCCAAATGGAATAAATTCATTTCCAACAATACATTGTATTTGATCGGCATGATTTTCCAGATGCTGAAGCAACGCTTCCTTGTTTTCATATCGCTCGTAAAACACCGAAGCCACAGGAGATGCAATGTTTTTGTCTTCCTTGAAAATCACAAATCCGTTTTCCAAAAGATCTTCATTATTCAACAACCACACAGCTTTGTTGTAGTCATAGTTGTTCGCGTATTTGTTGTGGGTAGCAATGGATTGAAAGCTGAAAATGCCGTTGAAGATTCGATCCAAATCGAAATCAACGGGCATGTAAAGTTTGGTGACATTTCGGCAACCTAAACCGAAATAGTCGAAAAGGTCGTTTCCTAATTTCTCAAGCTGCTCGGGCGTTTCATTTCCATCGAGAATGGCAACGCTATTTCTATTTTGACGAATAATGTGAGGGTACTTTCCAAAATAATTGTGGAAGTGAACAGCGGTTGAATTGCTTCCGGTAGCAATTACCGCTTCGAAATCTTCGAGTTTTCCTCTTGAAAATGAATAGTTCAAATCGAAGTCGTTTTCAAATTTTCCAGCAATCTTCAATAGAGCAGGGATAAGAATAGGGTCGTCTGAACTTAATTTGATTAACGCTTTGTTTCCAGTAATTAGAACAGAAAGAATATCGTGAAATCCAACAATAGGAATGTTTCCAGCGCAGATGATGGCAACAGTCTTTGGTTTACTCGAGAATGAAACACCGTTCGTCCAAGCTGAAAGCTTCTCTTGGGTCAATTCATTCGACCAAGCGGTGAGGGCTTGACGAACATTCGCTGGGGTGAACCATCCGTTGAAGGTAAACGCCGATTCAATGACGTCATTTACTCCGTTGAACTCTTCTTCGGTTAATCCGCATGCGTATCCAGGCCAATCTTTCTTGTCTGAAAAGTTCTGCAGGGCCTGTCCCAGTTGAACAAATGTTTGAATTCGTTGTTCTAGAGTTGAATTCATCGTAGGTGTATTAAATTTGCACGCGAAATTAAGGTTGAATTTAGATAAATAGCAGAATATGGCAATAATGATTACAGACGAGTGCATCAACTGCGGTGCATGCGAACCAGAGTGTCCAAACAACGCCATCTACGAAGGTGGAGCAGAGTGGAAGTATAGCGAGGGGACAGGGCTTCGTGGTATCATGACCCCATTGAACGGCGGTGGTGAAATAGATGCAGACGGACTTCAAGAGCCTAAAAGCATGGATGTATACTACATCGTTTCAGACAAATGCACAGAGTGTGTTGGTTTTCACGATGAGCCTCAGTGCGCTGCGGTATGTCCAGTAGACTGCTGCGTAGACGATCCCGAATTTAGAGAGACCGAAGAATATTTGTTGAAGAAGAAAGAATTCATGCATTTGTAATTGCATACTGAAGGAAATAAAAAAGGTCGACCATTGGTCGACCTTTTTGCTTCTAAGAACAATTAAGTCGGCCATTGAAACCTTCTTACCATCCTAACTGCACTTTCAAATTGAACAACATGAACAGCATAATTCCAAGAAGTAAGAATAGAAAGCTGTTCAATGTTCCTCGCCACTTGTCGTCGTTAGTTCTTCGCTGTTGGTAGAAATACAGGGGTACATAGACCAAGCAATGCAAGGAAATTCCTGAGAGCATTAAAATAGTTGCCATTGGCCAATGCATGACTTTGAACAGGCATCCTACTGAAAACAAAAGAACATTTAAGGTTCCTAGCAAGTCTACCCCTTTTTGAATAAGGGAGATGGGCTGCTTGTAAAGTAGAATTAATAAAAGTGGAAAGCCTGCTAGTACCGAAATGCCTGTTCCTGCTACAAAACAAGCAGCAGCGCCTGGCAAATGGAATATTTTAAAGATTACCCCAGTAACCAGTAAAATGGTGGAAAGGGCTAACACGTAGTTCAATGCTTTTTTCATGTGTTTGAATTTTTGTTGGTGAATTAATTGAATGGTTTCCATTTCAATTTCATGTAAGTTGTCATGAAAAAAACGTGGAAGGATTGAATAAAAGAACGAGCGGAAGTCGTCGTTTTCCGACATTTCATTTTCAATAATTGTACACATGTGATCTATCAAATTAGCTTGCAGATCAGGCAAACTAATTCCATGCGATTCAATTTCTTTTTGAATGAAATCAACTTGTTCGTCAGTTAATGAGACCATGGCTCGTCCCTTTATTCGCATCCAAGAGAATTTGAAGTGTCTCAATAAACTCTCGGAGTTCGTCTATTTTCTTTTTGCTGGTTTGCTTGCCTTGTTTTGTCAAGCGGTAGTATTTACGCTGACGCTTTCCAATAAATTCCACTTCGGTTTCCAAGTCCTCACTGGCTTCCAATGCATGAAGCAGGGGATACAAAGCACCTTCGGTAATTTGTATTTTGTCGTCGGTAAGCTCTTTTACGCGTTGTGTTATTTCGTAACCATACATGCGTCCATTCTCTTTTAAGAGATTTAAAACAATGGTTCGAAGGGTGCCTTTAACTAGTTCTGATGAATACATAGGACAAATATACATAAGAAACTTATGTATTGGCGAATTTATTGTTCAGACAAAAAAAAAGGAGCGAAAACTTCGCTCCTTTTTTTTAATATCTAATTTCAATTATTTTCTTGCTCCTCTCACAAATAACATTTCATCTACAATGTTCTTTCCACCCATAAGCTCTTCAACAATGAACAACACGTAACGAATGTCAACAGCAATGGTGCGTTGCAATTCTGGTTCATAAGCAATGTCACCGCTCATAGCTTCC
>JBJOON010000173.1:0-3793 GCA_046051235.1 Bacteroidota bacterium | reverse complement strand
TCTTTGAATCATACGTGCGTCAGGTTCAGTTCTCTGAAAACATGCAAGCGAATTCGTTGAACGACCTCTGGAAACTACACTTACTATGCGCATAATTGGCGGCGAATGGAAAGGTCGAACCATTAAGGTGGACAAGTCTTTCACTGGAAGACCTACGACCGATTTCGCGAAGGAAGCGTTATTCAATGTATTGCAACATTTGGTGGAATGGGATGAAGTTTCCTTGATGTGGGATCTCTTTGCAGGAACCGGAGCTATTAGCCTGGAAGCCGCTTCGCGCGGGGTTCAGCGCGTAATTGCAGTAGAAAGCAGCGCGAAACATTCCAAACATTTGCAGCAAGTGAAGCGTGATTTCGAAGCAGACCGCATGGATATTTTCACGGCAGATGTAAGAACTTTTTTAGGAAGACAAACCGACTTACCTCAAGTTGTCTTTGCTGACCCGCCTTACGATTTGCCTTGGCTGAAGGAATTGCCCGCATTGATTTTCGAGAAGAAAAGTGATCAACTTCAGCTGTTGATTATTGAGCACGGGAAAGACATAAAATTCGAAGACAGTCCGTATTTTTGGCAAGCACGCAGTTACGGACATGTGCATTTTTCATTTTTCAAAATAGAAAATAAATGAAACGGATAGCAGTATTTCCAGGATCGTTCGACCCAATCACAACAGGACATGAAGACATTGTGCTTCGTGGCGCAGCGTTGTTCGATGAAGTGGTTGTGGCTATTGGTGTGAATACGACAAAGAATTACTTGTTTTCGTTGGAACAACGATTGGCTTTCGTAGAACAAACGTTCGCTGGGCATGCAAACATTCGTGTGATGACATACGAAGGGTTAACGGTTGAATTTTGCAAATCGATTGGAGCTAAATACCTGCTTCGCGGATTGCGCAACAGCACCGACTTCGAATATGAGAGCACCATTGCGAACATGAATAAGAGTATATCAGACGGCATTGAAACTATTTTATTGGTGACTACACCAGCTTTGGCTCCTGTTCAAAGCACGGTTATTCGTGAGATCTATAAAAATAACGGCAACATTTCTTCGTTCCTTCCAAAAGGAATTCAGTTATGATGAAGCATATTTCTTTCGCATTCTTTCTTTTAGTTAACTCCTTGCTTCTTGGTCAAGATGTGACCATTAAGGGTTCTGGTGCTGTTGCATCGAACAACAAAGTGTATGCGTGTTTTACAACGGATGCGTTGACTCAAAATTTAAACATAGTTGCACAGACAACAGCGAATGCGAAAGGTGAGTTCGAACTTAAAATTCCGATTAAACAACGAGAGAATCTTTTCTTGTGCACGAGCAATGCGCAAACTTCTTTGTGGGTGAATCCGAAGCAAACCTATGCCGTTGAATTTCTCTCTGTCGACACTACGCTTACTCAAAACGGCTTGATTCGCAGTTGGGAGGCGAAGATTGATAATACGAGCAGTGACCGCACCAATGCGATTGTTGGCGAAATCAATTCAGCTATTGCTGAATTTCTAAGCGAAAATTCCTTCAATTACATGTTGCTTAATTCGCAGCAAAACAAGGCCTCTACTTCACGCATGCAAGAGATTAATCCGAAATCGGATTTGGTGAAATTCAATTCGAAGACGGACTCTTCCGAATTTGCTACAGCGAATGTGAATTTCCAAACGCAAATAGAGGCATTTGAGAATAAGATGAATTTAAAATTCGGAGACTATTTCAAAAAAGACCCGTTTTTATTGAACTACTTCTTTTTTGAAATTGCCTCGCTTCGTGCGTTGACAAACTATCCGATTGCGCTTGAGAAATTATCATCGCACATTGATATTAAAAATCCGGCTTTTGTGAAGTGGCTCGAACTGGTTTCTTCCAACTACTTAAATCCTTCATTGAATACGCGCGATGCGCAAGCCTTTACCTTGCTGCTTGAAACCGCTACATCTTCTGCACCTATTATTCATTACCTCAATCCAGATAGCACGTACTATCCGCAAATTGAAGAGCTCATACTTATTTCTGCGTTACGCAAAAACTATTACACGCGAGCGCACAGTCCTGCACTTATGAAAAAGCTTCTTGGGATTGTGCAGAGCACAAGTAAATTTGAAACGAGCAAATCATTGGCGAAGGCCTGTGAGATTGAGTTTGCCGGATTGAAAAAAGGAAGTATGTTGCCTGATTTCACTTTGATTAATTCGAATAACGACAAATGGAAATTCACAGAGCATTGCGATCGGAACATGTACTTGTATTTCTTCAATGAAAGTAAATCGAGTCAACGTGATCTTGCGCTCTTGAACCACCTCGCTTCCAAATACAAAAATGATTTTCGCATTGTGGTCATTGGCATGCACGGTAATTTCGAGTCCTTTCAAAAGACTATTGCTCTCTTTAAGCTTGACGGCATTGAAGTATTGTATGGTGGAAACGACTTCAAATTGATTCAGGAATTGCGCATTGCAACCGTTCCTTGTGCAATACAATCGAACTTCAAAGGAGTTCTTCAATTTGAGTACACACCTCTTCCGGCTGAAGGCATTCAACAGAAGTGGGAAGAGATTCTACGGAGGAGCAAGAAATAACACATGTTCTACTTATTGTACAAGTTACATTATTATATTGCAGTCTAAACCTTAAACCAAAACAACATGCAAAAAGCACCTAAAGGCGCATTGGCTACATTAATTTCAATCTTCTTCTTTTGGGGATTTGTAGCAGCAAGTAACGACATCTTAATTCCTGTATTTAAGAAGGCGTTAGATCTTTCACAAATGCAATCGCAGTTGATTTCGTTTGCTTTCTATGTGGCATATACGGTGGGGTCGCTATTGTATTTCGCTATTTCTGCTATCATGAAGCGAGACATTTTAAACTCATTAGGTTATAGAAACGGATTGGCTTTGGGACTGTTGATTTCGGCATGCGGAACGTTGTTGTTTATTCCTGCATCGAACACGGCATCTTTTGAATTGCTCATTTCCGGATTGTTCATTGTTGGTTTGGGATTTTCGCTTCAGCAAATTGCTGCGAATCCATTGGCTATTCAAATGGGTGATCCTGCCACAGGAAATCAGCGTTTGAGTTTGGCGGGAGGAATCAACAACGTTGGAACAACGATAGGACCTGTTATTGTTTCATTTGCAATCTTTGGTGGAATTGGATCTGGACCAACGACGTTAGATTTAAAAGCGGTTCAAATTCCTTATTTGATTTTAGGAGCTGCTTTCGTTTTAGCAGCAGTGATGTTTAAGTTCTCTTCTGTTCCAGATAAGATTGAAACCGTAAAATCGGACAATGAAAACGCGAGCTTGCTTTCTATCTTGAAATTCCCACAATTGTCAATGGGTATGCTTGCAATCTTCTTGTATGTAGGTGTTGAAGTTTCTACTGCAAGTAACCTTCCTGAATTCATGAAACAAAAATTAGGGACAGAAGAGAGCGCAATTGCTCCGTTTGTTTCGTTGTTCTGGGCGAGTTTAATGATTGGACGATGGACGAGTGCTGCTGGATCATTCAACATTTCTCAATCGTTGAAAAGCAAATTGAATATCATTCTTCCGTTTGCAGCTTTCGGAATTTTCATGACCGTGAATGCCATTGCTGGTCACACGGTAACAGACTTCTATCCGTATTTAGGCTTGGTGCTTGTGCTTATCGCAGCTGACAAAATCAGTGAAGGCAATCCGATTAAGCAATTGTTGATGTATTCGCTATTAGGAATTGCGGCATTGTTGGTTGGAATTTTCGCAACTGGAATGATTAGCGTATTTGCTTTCATGTCTGTCGGATTATTCTGCAGCACGTT
>JBJOON010000172.1:0-3807 GCA_046051235.1 Bacteroidota bacterium | reverse complement strand
ACATTAATGCGTTAATGAACGGCATTTACACTTCCGATTTGAACTTCTGCGATCCGAATCCGAGCAACACGGAATTCACTTGCAACTAAGAAATTTTCGAGCATAAAAAAAAGGGAGCAGTTGCTCCCTTTTTCATTTTATACACTTGAATTATTTCTTCAAGAAGTACGTTTCACTCGTTGCTGTTTTAAGGAAATACAATCCGTTTGCCAATCCGCTCACTTCAACTTGCGAATTGTCTGAAAGACTTCCTTCCATTACTCGTTTTCCTTCCATATTATAAACTGCGAAAGGAACATTGTTCGCACCTTCCCATTTAACCGTTAAACGATCTGTTGTTGGGTTAGGAAACACTGCGAATTGTGGTGCGCTTGCTTCTAAGACACTTATGGTTTGTGCAGATACCAACACTCCGCTATTTGCTCCAGCCGTATAATTCACTTGAACCAATGGAACCAAATGCTCTTGAACCAAAAACTTATATTCAATTGCTTCTGGACGATCGAATTGAAAACCGAATCCGAGAAGATCTACGTAGATTGAATCAGAAGCATTGATGGTTGTCTTCACGCGAAGCGCTTGATAAGAAGTCCCGAAAAAATTCACAGTACCCCAACCGTCGACTTCATTCACTCGTGTCTGATTTGTTTTTCTGTATCCCAATGTTGGAATTTGAATCACTTGTTCTGACACGCTTGTATGCAAGTCTCCGAAAGCAACTGGATAGTCGTAAACCACGTCTACAGGACTCGCTTGTTGAGGAATAGGAATACCGCTCACGGTTGCACCAACACCCACAATGGCATATCTGCTATTGCTGTTTTGATAGTATGAATAGATATCTTCCAAAGTAACAGGTAAGCCTTGAAGGTTTCCTCCTAATTCTGCTAAGCCAACAGCAAAATCAGAATTGTGTTCAGAGTCAAAAGGACTATTAAAAAAAAATTGATAAGCAAAGGGAGTCGTTGAAATATCGACACATTCTGTTTGCTGAACAGTTCCACTGAGAGTAAGATTCGACTCGTCGAAATTCCAAACATGATTCGGTCCTGTATCTCCTTCGTCGAAGGTTCCAACATAAGTAGCGTTTTCTTGAGAGAGAATATCGCCACCCAAAGGCAAATCGTTTTTGGTAATTGTAATTTGGGCGCTCAAACAAAACGGAGTCACAAAAGAAACAGCAAGTAAAAGTTTTTTCATTTCAATAAGGTTGTGTAACGAAGGTATAAAATTTAGTTAATATGTTGTGAGCAAAATTTTCAAGTTGCTTGTCACACGCCCAAGTAAGCAGAGTACTTTCGTTGGGAAGCTTAACCAAAACTTTTTGAGATTTTAAACATGGATAAATACGATTTTGTAATCTTAGATATCATACAGACTTTTCGCAAGAACAACAAAAGTCAGTACATTAAACTCAATCAATTAGAGGCTAATTTTTGGACGCGCATTCAGCGCGACGCTGCCCATCAGACACACAGCACACAACTTGGCGAACGTGTTACGAAATTGTATCTGGAAGGGTATATCGTAAACAAAGGTGGCCTTGGTTACAACGTAACCAAAAAAGGAAAGGAACAAATTGTTGTCCTTTCAAATTTGGAAGAAACGGTTTAAAGCATATCGTTAGCCAAATTCGCTAGTTCACTTCTTTCTCCTTTTTCAAGTGTGATGTGGCAATACAAATCTTGTCCCTTCAAACGATCAATCACATAAGACAACCCATTCGATTGCTCATCTAAGTATGGTGTGTCTATCTGTCGAACATCTCCGGTTAAAATCACCTTTGTGTTTTCTCCAGCGCGCGTTATGATTGTCTTGACTTCATGTGGCGTTAAGTTCTGCGCTTCGTCTATAATGAATACACAATTCGACAAACTTCTTCCGCGAATGAAAGCCAAAGGCGTTATCATGATTCTGCCATCGGCTTGCATCTCATCAATTACCTTTCTCTTCTTTTCATTTTCAGAATATTGCTTCTTAATGAAATTCAAATTATCGAAAAGCGGTTGCATGTATGGAGAAACTTTTTCTTCTGCATCTCCCGGAAGGAAACCAATGTCTCTGTTTGAAAGCGGAATAATTGGGCGAGCTAAAATCAACTGATCGAAACCGTTTCTCATTTCAAGCGATCCGGCAAGAGCTAGCAACGTCTTCCCAGTTCCTGCAACGCCCGAAATTGTAATAAGTTTAATTTCAGGATTCATGATGGCATGAAGAGCAAAAGCTTGCTCGGCATTCTTCGGTTTAATACCCATGGCATATACCTTATCGATACGCTCAATGTTTTTCGCTATACCGCCATGGAATGCAAGTGCACTCGACGTTCCTGACTTCAACACATAGAAATGATTGTTGTGTTTTTCTTTTCCTAAGACCTTCGCATCTTTCAATTCACCCGCGGTGTAAAGTTTTCGAATGGCCTCTACCGAAACATTTTCTAATATGCTGTAGCCGCGATATGCGGTTACACTTTCCTTAACCTTTCCTGTCTTATAATCTTCTGCAACTATGTCTAACGCCTTTCCCTTTATACGTAGGTTTATGTCTTTTGTAACCAATACAACCTTGCTTCGCTTTTCTTGCTTTTGAAGAACGATAGCTGCGTTAAGAATTTTATGATCGTTTTTCTTCGACTGGAAAATTGATTCCGCATCGTCCTGAGAAGACAAATCAACATCGAGAATTATTTTGAATTTTCCTCCATGCCCATTTCCCAATGGTATCCAGGTATTCAAGGTATCGGCTTCAGACAAACGATCGATGATACGAATCGTTTCGCGTGCTTCGAAATTCTTGTTTTCATTTCCTACCTTAAACTTGTCCAACTCTTCCAAAACCGTGATCGGAATGGCTACGTAGTTGTCTTCAAAATTGTTAATACTGTTGTGATCGTGCAGAAGAACTGAGGTATCCAACACATAAATTTTACGCTGTTTTCTTGGAGCCATATTCGTAAGGTTTTGACGAATATATTCGCTTCAATCATTCAACCTAAAAAATCGAATCGCAAGTTATTAACCGTTTTGAATGAACCGATTTCGAAAAAACTTAACACTGCGATAAAGGAGAGACAACAGTAGCAACAACATGAGCACGAGGCCTATACTTCCTTCGTCGAGTTGCTTTGAAAGGCCCCTTCCAACTATATCTGGACTGTTAAAAAGAAAGGGAAACGATGCTAAAACCAGTATTGCCGCACCAAACATTTTCCCTTTTTTATTCCATGTTGAAATGGTGATGAGCATCATCAAAAAGAAAGGCATTGCCCACAAGAAATGTTCAGTGTCTGTGTGTGTTAAAACGGGAATTAACGCAAGAAGAATAAGTGCTTCATTCGATTGAAATCCTTTCCCAATATTCTTCCAAATAAATTTCAAGTACGTAAATCCTGCAATGGCCAAACCAATAAGCACTGCAGCAATAGGCACTACTGCCATGTGCACAGATGAAAGGATTTTCTGGATGAAGAAGTAGATTGTATTCGGGCTGTGATCTAACTGCACATTGTGCGCTTGAACAGCCTTCAACCATTGCGAATGAAGGACAACAAATCTATTCGGAACGCATATGAATAAGGTGATTGCCATTCCTAGTAAACCGATTATTGTAAACAGCAGAACCTTCCATTCTTTTTTCAAAATGAAATATGGAAGGAGTATTAAAAAATGAATCTTAAAACACAAGACAACTGCATAGATTAATCCCGCCTTTGCGTGCTGCTTGTTTTCAATGGAGCGAACAGACCAGAGGGTTAACAGAAGAAGAAGCGCATTGACATTTCCTAAAAACAATTCACGTTCGAGCTGA
>JBJOON010000171.1:0-3836 GCA_046051235.1 Bacteroidota bacterium | reverse complement strand
TTTGGATTGCCATCTTCAGCACAGAATATTTGGGGCCCCATTATGACAAACGTATTTAATGCATGCGGACAAGAAGCTGATGCATTTACATTAAGTGCTTATGATGCCTTGAAGGTTATGGCAAGAGTCGTTGAGGAAAACGAAGGGGTTCCTGCAACAGGTGCATCATTGTTTGAATCATTCAAGACAATGTCAAACACTCACACAGGTGCTACAGGCGCTATTATGCTCAATGAAAATGGTGATCGAGCGAATGGTTCTTTTAATTATTGGGGATTGGCTTTCGCAAATGGAGTTTATAGCTGGAGCTTGGTTGGGCAGTCGGAATAAATCTATTTACTCATCCCAACTTGAAGTGCGAAAAGGAGTAAACTTAAAAACATACCACCTATGAATGTGGCCGAACTCAGTTTTAAGAACGGATATTTTCGGGTAGAGAGCACCTTTCCAATTTGATAAATATCGCGGACCATAGCTTCTTGAACATTTTCTTTGGAGTCCATAACTTCCTTCATTCTATTTTGAAATTCATCCTGTGAATAAGCTGTAAAGTGCATGAAGAAAAGCGGATTAAAATTTTTGTCTTTGAATTCGGGACGTTGTCTAGGCAACGATAAAGGAGCAACAACAAACACTGCAGTAATAATACACAATACGGAAGTCGCCAATAAAGACCATACACCCCAATAGTCCATGGCACTATCGATTCGCGCAAGGGTAATGGAAAAAATAATACAGTTACTAGCGATAATGATATTCGCCTTTTGATCGGCGAAGGCACTTAATTGAACGTGGTGTTGTTGCGTCGTACGCAACATGTACATCCAATTGGTATTTTCGTTATCAGGAATACTCATGATTGCTAATTTAACTTTTCAAGGCAACAGCAATGTTAAGTGATCGGATTTCCTTTAGATAGTTTTCAACAAAGTCAAAGAGTCATTGAAGAGGATTTATTTTCGTGATAAAATGAATGAAGCGATGAAAAATAATCTAAAAATGCTTTTGAGTTTATTTGTTTGTGTAATAACCATAAGCTGCGGAGAGCCTGCGAAATCAGAGGGAGCAGATTCAAGCGCTCAAACCATAGCTCCTGAACAAATAGAATGGATTAATCCATTAATTGAAGATTATATAAATCGGTCATCCAACGAAATGATTGTGGAAGATCGCAAGGATACTTCCAATCATTTTGAATGGTTTTTAGATCGTCACGAGACAGTCAATGGAACCAACTACATGGTGTATCACTTAGGTCATGTGGTCACAGACTCAGGTTTACCAGAGACGGATGAAGGTGAAGTAAACGCTCGCTTTATCACCTACGATTGGCTTTACATCGATAGCCTAAAAAGAAAACTCTTTGTTTACGATTTTGCTACAGACGGAATTGTTGAATGGAAGTTATAAGGTCTTCAACAAGGGCGAATTACTTCACGAGGTTCCTTCGGACGAGGGCAACTTCGTTGCGAGGGTTTAGCAACGGAGTTCCAATTACACAGTAGGAATCATGAGCCCGATAGCTATCGGGAGGAATTACGAAGTAGTAATAAACTTCTGGTTTTCCAATTACACAGTTCAGAAAAAATCTCCGATTTTCCCCGCTTCTTTCAATCGAACTCCCTTCTCCGTATGCTGCAACGTGCAACACTCGTTCACGCTGTCGTGCTCGAAGAAGAGAACGTATTCATTGTCGGCAGCGTTGTTGAGGAAGAGCTCTTTTTCAGTCATGGTTAAAAGCGGACGAGTATCGTAGCCCATTACATAGGCGAGAGGAATGTGTCCAACCGATGGAAGAAGGTCGGCCATGAACACCACTGTTTTCCCCTTATAATTAATCTGCGGAATCATCATGCTGTCGGTATGTCCGTCTACAAATAACACGTCGAACCCAAGCGGTGTGGGCGATACGTTGTTCACGCGTTCAATGAAATTCAATTGTCCGCTTTCTTGAATAGGCAAGATGTTTTCGGAAAGGAAACTGGCTTTCTCTCTCGGATTCGGCTCTGTAGCCCATTTCCAGTGATTTGCATTGCTCCAGAATTTTGCATTTGGAAAGGCAGGTTGAAAATGTTCGCGGGTTGAATTGTATTCGATTGTTCCGCCGCAATGATCGAAATGCAAATGCGTCAACAGCACATCGGTAATGTCGTTTCTATGAAACCCTTTCTGGGCAAGGGATTGATCAATGGTCTGGGTGTCTTGCAAATGATAATGCGAAAAGAACTTTTCGCTTTGCTTTCCACCAATACCTGTATCGATAAGCGTCAGTCGATCGCCGTCCTCAACCAACAAACAACGCATGGCCCAGGTGCACAGGTTCAGCTCGTCGGCCGGATTAGTCTTTTGCCACAGTTGTTTCGGCACCACACCGAACATGGCGCCCCCGTCTAACTTGAAAAATCCAGTGTCTATAACATGTAGTTTCATAGTGCAAATGTAATAGCGATTGTCTCGCTTTCCATTTGTACCTTTGCGCCTTAGAAATTAAACATGGACCATTCGTCGTTATTCAGTATTTCTCCTATCGATGGCAGATACCGCCGTCAGACCGAAGACCTGCAACAATACTTTTCAGAGTTCGCCCTTATCAAATACAGAGTTTGGGTGGAAGTGGAATACTTCATCGCCTTGTGCGAATTGCCTTTGCCTCAATTGACCAGCGTTTCCGCTGATACGTTTGTTCACTTGCGCGACATCTGCGCGAACTTCTCGCAAGAAGATGCCCAATGGATCAAAGACAAAGAGAAGATTACGAATCACGACGTGAAAGCAGTTGAGTATTTCATCAAACACAAAATGGATGAAATGCAGTTGGGCGCAGTGAAGGAATTCGTACACTTTGGATTGACTTCTCAAGACATCAATAACACGTCTATTCCCGCATCGTTCCGTGATTCTTTGGAGAATGTATACATTCCGAAAATCGACGAGGTGATGCATCACCTAGCCGAGCGAAGCAAAGAGTGGAAGGACGTTCCCATGTTGGCGCGTACACACGGACAACCCGCTTCGCCAACGCGTTTAGGAAAAGAGTTTTTTGTTTTCGTTGAACGCCTGGAAGAACAATTGCAGCAATTGGAAAATATTCCGGTGGCCGCGAAGTTCGGCGGTGCAACCGGAAACTTCAACGCCCATCACGTGGCTTATCCGGAAATTGACTGGGTTGAATTTGCTAACGAATTTTTGGGTGAAAAGCTTCGCTTGTCGCGCTCGCAATACACCACGCAGATCGAACACTACGATCACATGGCCGCTTCATTCGATGGATTGAAGCGATTGAATACGATATTGATCGACTTGTGTCGCGACATCTGGTCCTACATCAGCATGGATTATTTCCGTCAAATTGTGAAAGAAGGTGAAGTGGGCTCTTCGGCTATGCCACACAAAGTGAATCCGATCGATTTCGAAAATGCGGAAGGAAACTTAGGCATAGCAAACGCTTTATTCGAGCACTTGGCTGCAAAGCTTCCAGTAAGCCGCTTGCAGCGCGACTTAACAGACAGTACGGTTCTTCGCAACATTGGTGTTCCTATGGCGCATACCGTTATTGCTTTGAATTCAATTTTGAAGGGATTGGGTAAGTTGAAGTTGAACGAAGCGAAGATTGCCCTAGACCTTGAAAACAATTGGGCGGTTGTTGCGGAAGGAATTCAGACTGTTCTTCGTCGCGAGGGATACGAAGCGCCTTACGAAGCGTTAAAGAATTTAACTCGCGGAAAAGATCGCATTGAAGAGTCTGACATTCATGCATTCATTGATGTGTTGGAAGTATCCGATGCCATTAAAGCTGAATTGAAAAAGATTCGTCCTGAAAATTATACAGGAATAGA
>JBJOON010000170.1:0-4533 GCA_046051235.1 Bacteroidota bacterium | reverse complement strand
CAACCCATTCGTAGGTAACACCTAAAACCGCAGGGGTTGAGTAAGTTGTAGTACCGCCGGTGAGGTAGTCACACATATAGGAATCTCCGGTTACAACTGTTGGCGTGGTGGGAGAACCTGTTTCAATTGTTAACATCAAGAATTCGGTATAAGGACATCCTTCCAAAGAAGTAGCATTGTGAGTATATGTTCCCGAAGCAGTGTATGTCTGACCCTTCCAATCATAAGACTGACATGCACTAATTGTTTCTACTGTATTTGATGGGGAAAGAACCGTTACTATTGTTGGTACACTCGCTGAAGGGCAAATTGATTCACTAGACACAACTACCGAATATGATCCACCGACGTTCGCTGTGTATGACGAAGATGAAGCACCAATGATATTCGCTCCATTCAATCTCCATTGATAGGTCATGCCACTTTCTGTGTTAGCGCTCAAGACTACACTTCCGCCTTGACAGAACGTTGTTGCTGTTGCTGGAGTGATCGTCACTGTAGGGAGTGCGTTCACAGTCACAACTGTTGCAGTGCTTGTTGAAGAACATGTTGAAGCATTCGTTAATCGAACTTTATAAGAACCACTTGCAACGGCCGTATAGGATGAACTAGTGGCATCGATTATTGCAATTGAATCTTTGTACCATTGATAACTTATTCCAGCGACAGAAATCGCGTTCAACACTACGCTTCCTCCTTGACAGAAAGTCGTTGCAGAAGCAGGAGTGATTGTCGCAGTTGGAAGCGCATTCACTGTCACAACCGTTGCTGCACTTGTTGAAGAACAAGTTGAAGCATTCGTCACAACAACCGAGTATGAACCGCTTGCGTTGGCTGTGTATGAAGATGAAGTTGCACCACTAATTGGATTGCCGTTTAATCTCCATTGATATGAAAGTCCTGTTCCGGTATTCGCGTTGAACACTACGCTTCCTCCTTGACAGAAAGTCGTTGCAGAAGTAGGAGTGATTGTTGCAATTGGAAGTGCGTTCACGGTCACTACCTTTGCAGTGCTTGTTGAAGCACATGTTGAAGCGTTCGTAACTGTCACTGTATAAGATCCACTTGTTGTTGCAGTGTAGGAAGCACTTGTTGCGCCAGTGATGTTCGTTCCGTTTAATTTCCATTGGTACGTCAATCCAGTTCCGGTATTCGCGTTCAACACTACCGAATCACCTTGGCAAAATGTTAGCGAATTTGCCTCTGCGATAACCGAAGATGAAACAGAATTTACCGTCAAGAATGACATTTGGGAGTTAACTGAATTACAGCCTATACCACTAAAGGTAATTACTGCATAATATGAATATGTTCCAGCCGAATTCAAAGCTGCAGGAATATAGGTCGCTGAATTAGCTCCTGAAATAGGACTTCCTCCTGTATTTGAATTAACGGCATTATTATACCACTGGTAGCTTGCTACTCCTATTCCGCCAACATATGCTACTGCCAACTCAGCTGAAGTTTCTCCTAGACAAATTGCTTGCGACAATGTAGGATGAACGTAAATAATGGGGTCAGATACTACTTTTACTTGACTTGCATTTGAAGCTAATTTATTACATCCTGAACCCGTTAATGTAATAACACAATAATAGTAGTATGTTCCAACAACATTGAATATTGGTGGTGAATAAGTTGATAATGTAGCTCCAGAGATTTCTGCCCCACCTTCGTTACCTGGAATTGAATTGACATACCATTGGTAAGAGAATGCTTCAATACCAGCAGAATAATCAAGAATTACAGATAAAGGTTCTATACTTCCTCCCTCGCAAATAGTTTGAGTGGCTATTGGTTGAGAAGAAATCAATGTATCCGAAAGGAACAAACTTGAGGCATCTATTCCATCGCAATTTTCATCGATCATATTTTCGCAAACTTCAAGTGCTCCTGCATTAATATTGAAATTTAAATCATTACAATCTCCAAAAGTCGTGCTTGTTGAAGTATAATTTGTACCAGGAAGTCCGCAGGCATTCGTGATTGAAATGTAATACCCGTCTAAATCGGCATCTAGAAAATAATTAGAAAAAATCAAGCCTTCATCTATTGAATTGTTACAGTTATCATCTAAGGAATTGCAAGTTTCGTTTGCACTTGGTCTAACAGCTGAGTTGTTATCGTTACAATCGGAGTTGTTTGTAACGTACAAACCAACTGGTGGTGTGCATGAATTTGTTGCAGAACCGGCGCCGAATCCGTCTGAATCTGAGTCAATGTAATAATTTACAAACAACAGGCCTTCATTTATTTGTCCATTACAGTTATCATCTATAAGGTTGCAAAGTTCTGCAGCTTCTGGCTTGATAGCATTATTATTGTCGTTGCAGTCCAAAAAATTCGTTACATAACCAGTCGGCTGTGAGCATGCTGAAATTGTAGAACCAGGACTTCCGAATGAGTCTTGGTCTGAGTCTGCGTAAAAAATTGTTGGAAAAACGCAGGATCCATTGTTCACTGTTGCAAGTGATGAATAATTACATGCTGTTGGAATGGTACATCCATATACTGCACACGACCCATCATCCCATGTTGCAGTTGGGTTGTAATTTGGAGATATCGGGTTAATACACCCTGGAACATCACATGAACCATCGTCAATGTTTGCTGTTGGTAAATAGTTGTTTGCAAGTGGATTGGTACATCCGGGAGTTTGAGAATTCGTGAAAATGTTCATTCTAACTACCGGCATTTTTGCTAAAAAAAACAACCCATTATTTTCTGGATATCTCACGAAACTAGACTGATCTATAGCGGCACCACTTCGACAAACTCGAAACGCCTGAGAACCAACTGTATTACCAACCATTACAATGTAAACACTATCGGCATACAACTGGAGAGCATTTGGAAGTTTCAGGGTAATAAGTTTCTGTTGTCCAATGGAGTTAATGTCCCAAGCGTTAACCGTATAAACATCTGAAGTTGCTTGAAGATCTGTAAAATCATTTTTATAGATTTTAGCTTGAATAGTGGTTCCCACGTTCGTGCCTGGGCCAACAGCAACAGCTATTGAAGCACATTTCACTGTGTTAGATCTTCCTTCAAAAATATTCCCAACCTGATAGGTCTGTCCTGCATAAAGGCTGCTTGGCAAAAATTCATCTTCCATTGGCCCCTCATCCCTGGCATATTGATAATCGGTTATAAAGTAATCAAGGGTATCTCTATTATTTGAAGGAACCTCGTCTGTTTGGGCTTGATTTATTTGAAAAGCAACTCGGTAATAACCTGTTGTTGTGGAAGGTGTATAATTCGAGGTAAGTGTATATGTCGCTGTCGCTCCTGCAGTTACATTAGAATTACTAGAAGTTTGACTGTAAAGTGCAGTATTTGAGGAATTTAAAACTTTAACATTCAAATTCGTGCTTGTTTGAGTTGCACTTCCAATGTTCGTTGCTTTTGCATTGAATTTGAAAGGGACTATCATTGTTTTGGGATAACGGTCGTAAGGCAAATCATGAAAGTCGTTCGGGGGAACAGGCGTGGTATTGCCAAAGGTGGTGTACCTCGTATTGTTGATTGAGAGGTTGTTTATATTTGGTTTGAAAATAGTAACATCATCTATAGCCCAATGGTAATAACTTCCAGAGTATAGAAAACGCAGTCTGACGTTTGTTTGTCCTATTGCACCTGAAGGAAAAGTGGCAGATTTCCACTCAGCGGTAGCACCTGGGAAGTTGGATTGTGTTATCATATCTACCCAACTTGAGCCATTATTGATGGAATATTGAACCTTTACTGTTGAGCTGTCACTACCGCACCTGTGGCTCCTGCAAGTGAAAAAGAATTTGTAATAAGCCACGCCGTATGGGGTCCTGGATCAGGGCCTGTTCCAAATCCACCACATTGATTATCATTATCGTCCCAATAATTCGAATCGAAAATCATGAAACCGTTGCTCCGAGTTAAAGAATTGAAAGTTGAACTACCGCCGGAGCAAGAGCCTCTTGAAGTTATGGCATTATTGGGAACTGTATTTGGACCTCGATACTCCCAAATTCCAATATTCGAATTACTTCCATTCGTCCAATTGGTGGGTAAACCTCCGGAAAAATCCCAAGAATAAAGAGGGACACCTAAAACTTGAGCAAAAAGCTTATTCTTGCAAACGCAAAAAAGCAATAACAAAACCAAAAAATTCTTCATCATTAATTCAAAAATAAAAAACCCGAAGATAAACAATCAATCTTTATAATTATATGAAACTGAAGATCTTTTGACTGCCCTACTCGATTAAACAAATAACATTTATTTGCTTTCTCTTCATAGTTTTTTTTCTACAAACATCTTGAACTTTTTCTGTTGGTTCTTAAAAGAAAAAAGTGCGGTCTGAGACCGCACTTCTTAATTCTAAAGAAAACTCATTACCTCACCTGCAATTTCTCAACGAAGTTGTCGCGGTTCGTCTCTACGCGCAAGATGTACATGCCCTTGGCAAAATCACTTACATCGATCTGTTGCAAATTCGAGGTAGACTGAATGCTCAACACTTGCTTTCCTGTTAAATCGAAAAGGGTTATTTGTGAT
>JBJOON010000169.1:0-6367 GCA_046051235.1 Bacteroidota bacterium | reverse complement strand
TTGGTCTGCCGGTAACTCAAGACAGAATTTAGGATACGGTTATCGCTCGCTCATTCTTTCGAGCAGCGCAAGTGCTCTTCCATTTATGAAATTGGAAACGAAGATTGGAAAGAAAATCACATTCACGAATCTTTGGTCGCGAACACACAGTCTTCAACGCATGCAAAATCATTTCGATCTGAATCCAAAGTACGTTGCAGTGCACACACTCGAGTGGAAGATCAATAAGAAGTGGTCGGTGTCTGCGCATGAAATGGTTGTCTGGCAAGCAAGAGATTCGGCAAGTCGAAGAGAGTTGGATTTGCATTACTTGAACCCGTTTTTGTTTTATCGTCCTGCTGAATTTTCTCAAGGGTCTGCCGATAACGTCTTATTAGGCACTTCAGCAATGTACAAGCACAGCAATGATTTAGAGCTATACGGTCAGTTGGTATTGGATGAATTTTTAGTGAGTGAGCTGCGAAACAGAAACGGTTGGTGGGGAAATAAATTCGGAATGCAATTGGGTATGCGATTAACTCCGAAGAAAGTTCAAGGCTTATCGGTTCTTACGGAATGGTCTTTTGTTAGACCTTTCACCTACACACACGGAAGTGAGATTCAGGCGTGGGAACATATGGGACAACCTTTAGCTCATCCGCTCGGCGCCAATTTTTATGAGTGGTACACTTCTGCAAATTACAGTCGCGATAAGTGGAACTATTCCGCAAGCATTGTTTGGGCGGCCTTCGGAAGAGATACCAATCGCAATGTCGGAGGCAATATTTTTCAGTCTTATGTGAACCCTTCGAGTGTTTACGGAAATAACATCCTTCAAGGAAACAGGAGCACGTTATTCGTTGTGAACGCAGAGGCTGCTTATCAAGTGACTCCGGCTCTTCAGGTATTTGCATTTGCTCGCTTTCGCTCGGAAGACAGACGCGTAGACCCTTTCAAAGAAGCTTGGCTCATGGTTGGAATACGCAAAGGACTTCGTCAAGTGCGTCGATGGGATTATTAATTGTTGAACAGTATTAAGCAGTACTTTTGCAAAAATTGAGATAAGCAGAAATGGAAGTTTCGGTTGAAGAGAAATCAGGTGTAATGGGGAAGATCAAAGCTGCGTTGGATTTATTCAAGTTGCGCCTTTCATTTTTGGTTGTAGTTTCTTGCGTTCTCTCCTATGAAATGGGAGCAGAGACTTGGGAGTATGATAAAATGGGGTGGTTAATTCTCGCTGGATTTTTATTGGCGGGTGGAAGTAACGGTGCCAATCAAGTACTCGAACAGCAATGGGATTCGCTAATGCACCGCACAAGAACCCGTCCGCTTCCAACCAAAAGAATCTCTACCATCGAAGCTTGGTTCGTATCAATAACAACAGCAGGTCTCGGAATTTTCATCTTGTTCTACTACTTAAACACTGCTTCAGGGATCCTCGGGTTTTCAGCCTTCTTATCTTACGCATTCATCTACACGCCACTCAAACGCGTTTCACCTTGGGCGGTATTTATCGGAGCCTTCCCAGGAGCCATTGCACCCATGATCGGATATGTTGCTGCTACCAACAAATTCGGTTTGGAAGCAGGAATATTATTTGCAGTGCAGTTCATGTGGCAATTCCCACACTTCTGGGCTATCGCTTGGGTGTCCCACGAGGACTACAACAGAGGCGGATACAAACTACTTCCATTCAGCGGAATGCCCGATAAAAAAACGGCTTTCCAAATTATGGTTTACAGCTTTTTCTTGATACCGGTGAGCTTGCTTCCTTGGACCCTTCCTCTTGAAACACCCATGGTTGGAAACATAGCCGCCATCATTGTGGTGTTGGCAGGCATCTGGATTTCATCGCTCGCTTACAAACTTTTTAAAGAACCAACTTTGTTGAATGCGCGCAAGGTTATGTTTGCGTCATTCTTTTATTTACCCATTGTTCAAATTGCCTACGTAATAGATAAAATCTAATGGAAAACACAGACTTTAAAGAAATTGATCCTTTTGAAGGACATAACCCAGAGGTGAAACTGCGCTCTAAGAAGATGATCGTTTGGTTCCTCGTCTTCGCTGTGGTGATGCTGTTTGGTGGAATCACCAGTGCCATCATGGTCTTGTACGGAAAACTATTGTGGGTGCATATTCAACCACCAACTATTTTTTGGGTGGGTAACGCATTCATTGTCTTAAGTAGTATCACACTTATTGTTGCGCTTCGTGCATTGAAAGCAGGCAAGCAATCAACGGCTTTGTATGGCACTTTGGCCACCTTCATTCTAGGGCTTGGATTCGTTTTCGCTCAGAACAAAGGTTGGGATGAAATGGCGGCAATGGGAATGGGGAACACCATTACCCAAACGGAACAAGGATTGAAGCAATCGCGTTGGAACACCCTGGGAAAATTGAACGGTGAATACGGAACGAATTATTATTTCGAGTTGAATGGACAAGTTCTCGTGAAAGAAGGAGATAATTATTATTTCGTTCGCCCAGATCAGTCAAGAGAAGACAAGACATTGGAAGTTCAAACAACTTTCAATGCATCGGGTGCCATGCTCAGCGTGCTGATCTACTTGCACATTGCTCACTTGCTTTTCGGACTTATCTACTTAGTGGTTAACCTTTTCAGATTGAAGAGCGGAAAGCTAAACAAAGACAACTGGATTAGCCTTCATTCCAACGGAATGTATTGGCATTTCATGGGAATCTTGTGGATTTATCTATTCTTCTTCATTTTTTATATCTACTAAAACCCGAGGTTCGGCTTATTCAGAATTATTCAAAATAGTGAAAAATGCCGATTCTCTTTTCTAAATTGAAGCTTTTGAAGTAAAATTGCACCCAAATTTCATTCACTATTATGGCAGGTCAATCAGAACATGTAACTACGGACGAATTATGGGGCGGTAATCGCTCTCCGTTCAGCGTTTCTTACGGTAAAATGATGATGTGGTTTTTCCTTGTATCGGATGCCCTCACATTTGGCGGACTTCTTACAGCATACGGAGTTATTCGTCACGGAAGTTCAGACTTGTGGCCTGTAGGTGAACAAGTATTCGAAGCCCTGCCTGGTCTTCATGGTTCTTATCCTTTGATGTATGTTGCGTTAATGACGTTCATCCTTATCATCTCTTCTGTAACAATGGTATTGGCTGTAGAAGCTGGTCACCGCATGGACAAAAAGGGTGTTGTAAAATGGTTAGGACTTACAATTATTGGTGGATTTATCTTCTTGGGTTCTCAAGCTTGGGAATGGTCTCACTTTATTCACGGTTCTGGTGGCGGTTTCCAAATTAACCAACCGATGACAGTTACTGCGGCTGATGATGCAGGAAACACATACCAAATTACTTTAAACAACGGTTCATGGGTTCACATGACGAGTGACTTCGGTCATAAGTATGAGCACGCAATGGAAGCTGCTGAAGAGCCTGTTTCACACGACGCTCACGGTGGACATGGCGAGCACGCTGCTGCTGAAACACACGAAGACATTTCGACAATGGTTCCAGAGGAAATCATTTTGAACAAATACACACTTGAGCACAGAGACGGAAAAGACCTTCGTAAGTTGGTTGTAAAAGGCGATGATGCGAAAAAGATTTGGGCTGCTAAAGAAGAGGGGTCAATGGCCTTCGGAGCAAACATGCACAAGAACGAATACGCTATTCAACAACAATACGCGAACTTCTTCTTCTTCGTAACCGGGTTTCACGGATTCCACGTATTCTCAGGTGTGGTTATCAATATCATCATTTGGATCATGGCCATCAAAGGAGTTTTCGAAAAACGTGGTCACTATGAAATGATTGAAAAAATCGGATTGTACTGGCACTTCGTTGGGTATTCGTATTCACATTCTTCTACCTTATCTAATATCGCTGATTATCATGGAAAGAGACGACCTTATTGTAAACGAGAGCTACGCTCTTAATGCAAAACACAGCGAAGAAGCTGGAAAGCAAATTCGCAAGAAATTATATGCCGTAACCATTCTTTTAACGGTTATTACACTTGTTGAAGTATTCATGGGTGTTGCTTTCAAAAGAAACGGAACATTCACTTGGGAGGCAATCAAATTAACGTTCTTAATACTAACGTTAGTGAAGGCTGCATACATCGTTCTAATCTTCATGCACCTTGGCGATGAGAGAAAGAACCTGAAGTATGTTGTACTTCTTCCTTACGCATTATTCATCATGTATTTAATCTTTATTGGATTGTATGAAGGTGTGAGTGTGCAAACAGGACACAACATCTTCGGCTAAGCTGAAGATCAATGAAAAACAAAAAATTAAAAAAGTATATCCTATTGGTGGGTATGCTTTTTTTTATTCCCCTAACCTTACTCATTGTCCTTGGGCCAATGGGAAAGCACAACTTTAGCGAACCCCTTTATTACGGGCCAGCGTGCGATACCGGTTGTGTGTCTTCAGATTACCAAATTCCCGATTTCGCGTTTGTCAATCAGAACAACGAGCTCATCAATCGCGATTCGCTTATGGGAAAGATTTGGGTTGCTGCGTTTGTAGACTTCGAAGATCCAAATCTGCCAAAGATTACTGAGCGCCTGCTTATCCCGAATTTTAAATTCCGAATGGAGCCGGATATCTATATCGTATGCTTCGATCCAAATGGTTATTCAGACGCGGCGGCTGTGCAGGCTTATGTGACACAGAACCTGAGGTATTCGAATAACAAGAGTAAATGGCAGTTCCTTCATGGTGACTCTGCGTCTATGGCTGCATTCGTTCGCAATGGATTTCTTATTCAAGATTTGAAAAACGAAGCGGTATTCCGCGCTGTTGATGAAGGTGGTCACATACGTGGACTATATGGGAATACGGAGTATCACTTCGAAAACCTCATGGAAGACATTGCTATCTTAAATAAAAAGAGAAAAATAAAACGTGGATACTAAACGCATTTTCCTTTTAGCGTTCATTGCTCTTGCGGCTTGCACTGATCCCGTTAAATCACCCGATCAGAAAGCAAGAACATTGCCTTATTTCGGTGATTTCGGTATTGAAATAAAATACAACGAAAAGGGAGAAGGAATCTCAGATACCGTCTACGATCCAATACCATTGTTTGCGTTTACCAATCAAGATGGCAAAATTATCGCCAATGATTTCATGGCCGGAAAGGTTGCGGTTGTCGATTTTTTCTTCACGAACTGCACGAGCATCTGTCCCATGCTTTCGTCTCAAATGGCGCGATTGCAACATTTGGTGAAATCAGAGAACATCAACGATCAAGTCGTTTTTCTTTCACACACCGTAGACCCCAAGAACGATACGCCAGAAGTCCTGAAAGCATACGCCGACCGCATGGGTGCAGATTTTTCCAATTGGAATTTCGTAACGGGAAATGAAGAAGATATTTATTGGCAAGCCAAGGAAGGATACAAACTCACGGCTTTCCCATCAGATACCGCTCAAGGAGGTTTCTTTCATACCGATCAAATTGAATTGCATTAATAGATCAAGAAGGGAAAATTCGAGGATATTACGACGGAACTTCAACAAAAGCGGTGGATCAGTTGTTTACAGATTTACATTTGTTACTTAAGAAATAAGACCATGAAAGCAGAATTGAAAAAGAACGATAAGTTAGCGAAAACACTGATCTACCTCGTGTCGGTAGTTGTATTCCTAGTAGTCGTTTCATTGCGTTATTTGAAATTCACTAACGTTGATCTCGGATTCGATGTGCATCTATTGGCGAAAGCCAACGCGCTTATCAATGGAACAGTGTCGGTCCTTTTAGTAGCAGCGCTTGTTGCGGTTAAGAAAAAGAATTTCGAGTTGCATAAGAAGTTAATGAAAGGTGCTATTTACTTGAGCGTACTTTTCTTAGTTACATACATCGGGCACCACATGTTTGCCGGAGAAACTGAGTTCCCGAAGGGGAACTCAATGAGAGGATTGTATTTGGTAATTCTTTCAACACACATTGTATTGGCAGCAATTATTCTTCCTTTCATTTTATTTACTGCTTACCGCGCATTAATCGCGGAGTTTCCTGCGCACAAGAAATTGGCGAAATACACTTGGCCAATTTGGTTCTATGTTGCAGTAACGGGAGTTGTTGTATACTTCATGATTTCACCTTATTACCAATGAACATGAAAAAGCTATTTGTTGTTTTGTTTTTCTTCGCGCTGAATCTCCCAACCTATGCGCAATGCGCCATGTGTAAAGCAACTGCCGAGACTGCAAACCAAAATACTTCGGGAAGTTTGGCTGAAGGATTGAATACAGGAATCCTTTACCTTATGCTCATTCCATACACACTTTTGCTTGTTCTTGCCATTGTCTTTTTCAGAAAGCGTATTGCGAATTTCTTCAAAGCGAATTAAAAGAACTTCAGTTACCTTTGAATACCGAAA
>JBJOON010000168.1:0-5010 GCA_046051235.1 Bacteroidota bacterium | reverse complement strand
GGAACTGGCGTTGTTGGAACTAGCGTTGTTGGAACTAGCGTTGTTGGAACTGGCGTTGTTGGAACTAGCGTTGTTGGAACTAGCGTTGTTGGAACTAGCGTTGTTAGAACTAGCGTTGTTAGAACTGGCGTTGTTAGAACTGGCGTTGTTGGAACTAGCGTTGTTAGCGAGTTCTGGGTTTTCGTAATGAGAATTTTCCAACGCTGTTGAAACGCGATTTTTAGAGTCGTTTACGTCTGTTTTCAGAGACTCAATGTTGACGGTGTTTGTTAAATTCTTGAATTCCGGCTTTACAACGGGCTGTCTTTCGCCTTCTAAATCTTGAAGCAATTTCAAAAGTGCAGAAGCTTCTTGTAACGCCAATTCTCGGATGCGAAGATTTTCTCTTTCAGCTTCAATTTCTTCTTGAGTGGAGGTGTATTCAACTTCAATCGTGTTCAATTCGCTGCCGAGTCGCTCAATGTCTTTTTTCTTTTTAGTTTCAGACATTTGTTTGCTCACGGCATTTGCTCTCTCTTCTAATTCTTCAAGTTCTTTTGTTTTTGTGTTGATGCGCAATTGAGCATCATCGCGCTTTGCTTTTGCATCATCCACTTTCACTTTAGCGCCTTCTGATTTCCACGTAACTTCGGTTTCAGTGACAACTCCTTTTTCGCTGTTCGGATTTTTTGCAACGTAATCGTTTACCAAATAGGCGGCCATGGGCGAATCTTTTTTCGCAATTGATTCCTTTATTTGGGTGTTTGTATTTTGAATGTAATTTAATTTTTCTCGAAGTTCTTTTTCTCGGGCTTTCGAAATCTCGTAAGCTTCAATGGCTGCAACACTGCGGTCTTGTGTCTGAATCATATTGCTTCTCGCTTCCTCGAGTCTTGCGCTGTCTGCTAATGATTCTGGTTTTTCAAATCGAACATTCTGAAACTCTTCATAAGCTTCATCGGTTTCAGAAAGTGTTTGTTGAACGTATTGAAGAAGCGACTTAGAGGTTTGCTCAGCAAGGGTAATTTCATTTTTCAGAACTGCAATGGTTTTTTCTTGAGAAGAAAGTACCGTGTCGATTTCAACTCGTTGGTTCGGACCTGACGGGTTTGGGTAGTTTTCTCCATTGACATTTGCCCCTGAGTTATTCGCCGAGGTAAAGGCTGTTTGGTCAACGGTAGCATTTACATCGAGTTGCGATTTAGCAAGTAACATCTGGCGTTGAAGATCTTCAACATTATCATTTAATGGCTCGTTCCAATAGTTCTTCACTTCAACCTTTTCTCTTCCTTCGGTTTTGGTGTAAACAATTTCCTGTCGAAACACACGCGATCCCTCAGAGGGTGGAATCTTTACCAAAACTTCATGCACTTGCGGACTTCCAGGAGGCTGAATTTTATACGTGTAGTTTCCAGCCGTTGGAATGAAAAGTAAATACTGTCCGTTGGATTCACGCGCTTGCGTATCCATGATTTTCCGATTGGTTAAATCATCAAATACCTGAATCTTTGCTTCTGTTTGCGTGGCGTCCACTCTTGAGATGAACTCACCTTTGAGGTAAGTGATGTTCATTGGAATGCCGTTCACAAAAACGCGGTAGACATATAATTTGTCGGGTGAGGTCAAACGACTACTTGCGAAATATGCAGTAGTGTTGAGTGAGTCTGTAATAAAGAACAAATCATCATCAGGCGTATTGATAGCAAAGTCCATGTTAATCGCCGGTCCGAAATCATTGATACTCGCGTCCCATTCGCATCGGAAGATGTCGTATCCCCCCATACTACCGTGACCTTTCGAAGCGAAGTAAAGCGTGCTTCCATTTGGATGCATGAAGGCAAAGTCTTCATCGAATTCAGTATTCACAGTGCTTTTTAGTTTAACGGGAGGAGTGAAAGTTCCGTTCACACGTGAGGTCATGTAAATGTCTTTTCCAGTTACTCCGTCTTTGCCCTTGCTTGAAAAGAAAATTTTCTTTCCATTACTTGGAAGGAAAAAGACATGCTCTTCTTTTGACTTCAAGTCAAACTTCGACAATAGTTCTTTCGGTGTAGAAATGATTTTTCCGATGGAAGGATCAATGTTCATGTATCGATAAAAACTTGTTTTCTCGGCCTCGGTTTTTTCAAGCACCTGAACATCTTTGATGCTGTTCATGAGATTCAATCCAGACTCGGCAGAAATTTTTTGTGCTTTGCAATCTGATCGCGAAAGTTGCTTTTTCTCGGCAGTCTTCTCGAAGTTCTCATATTCCGCAAGGGCTTCCTTGAAATTATAACTCAAGTGGTATGCCCTTGCCATGTAATAGTGCGTTTCGGGTACTGTATAACCTCTTCGAACTCCGTCTTTCATAAAAAAGATGCACTTGTCGCGGTCGGTGGTAGCGTAGATGCCCGCTGCTCCAAATCGGAAAGCATACAAAGGATTACTTCCATACAACGAAACCAATTGTGAGTATGCCGCATAGGCCTGCACATAATTCCCTTCTTCAAAAAAGACATTGGCTTCAGCGGCTAATGTTTTTTCATCAATAGGCTTTTGCGCATCGAGACGACCAACGCAGAGCACAAGTAAGAATATGGAAATTATTTTTCTAATGACCGTTCAGTTTTATTGGAATTATAAAAATACATCGCAATTTCGCTTCGAAATTTTTTCGTTCCATTTATAAATATACGAATTATGAAGAATTCAGTGATGATCGGTGCTTTTTCAATGTCTTTGGCGATTGTTTTAGGAGCCTTTGGTGCGCACGGTTTAAAGTCGATAGTCTCGGTGTATTTCATTGATATTTTCAACAAAGCCGTTTATTATCAGGTGATTCATTCGTTTGGGATTTTAATAGGTGCTTTGATCTTAAAGGACAGTCGATCACTGAAGGTTTTAAGGAATCTATTTCTCGCCGGAATGGTTTTGTTTTCGGGGTCGTTATATGTGTTGACTTTTTCTGATTCACTTCCTGCATTGGTGAAACAGATTGTAGGTCCGGTTACTCCGATAGGTGGAGTGTTTTTTGTCTTAGCATGGGTATACCTGGCGAACGTGGCGCGAAAGGAAATGAATAATTCAGCAAGGGGTGAACAATAGCCCCTCGAAGGTGTTAACTTTGCAAAAAAAATAAATTTTATGTCATCACTAGTCGGAAAAAAGGCGCCTTCATTCAAGGCAGGAGCAATCACTAACGGAGGAACCGTAGTGAGTGATTTTTCATTGGATCAGTTCATCGGAAAGAAGCACGTTGTGTTCTTCTTCTACCCAAAGGATTTCACATTCGTTTGTCCAACTGAATTGCATGCATTCCAAGAAAAACTAGCAGAATTCGAAGCGCGTAATTGTGCAGTTGTTGCATGTTCAACAGATACGGAAGAGAGCCACTGGGGCTGGTTGCAAATGGAAAAGAAAGCAGGTGGTATCAAAGGAATTACATACCCAATTGTTGCTGACGTTTCAAAAACTATCTCAGACACTTACGGTGTATTAGCTGGAGAATATGATTACGATTCAGAAGGAAACTTGGTTGCTAACGGCCCAATGATCGCATACCGCGGATTGTTCTTAATTGATAAGAACGGCGTGGTAATGCACCAGTTGATTAACAACTTTCCATTAGGAAGAAACGTGGACGAAGCCTTGCGTATGGTAGATGCTCTTCAGTTCTTCGAAGAGAACGGGGAAGTTTGTCCTGCAAACTGGTCAAAAGGAAGTGAAGGTATGAAAGCCAATCACGAAGGTGTTGCCGATTACTTGGCGAAACACTAATTCAAAATAAATTGAATGAAAAGGGCTCTTCGGGGCCCTTTTTTTATGGTGTGAATTTATTTGTGCCGTATTCTTGTAGCTATTATGAAACGTATATTTCGAGTATAATTGCCGTTAGTGTTTTCGCACAAGATCATCCGATGTGGACCGATTACATGCACAGCGAAATTTCAGTATTTGATTTTATTTCGGAAATGAATTCGGCTTGGCCTCAAAGACCTACTCAGCGCGGGCAAGGTTACAAGCCTTTGGAACGTTTCAAGTGGTTAATGGAAACCCATGCCGATGCAAACGGCAAGATGTTAAATGGAAGAGAGACCCTTGAGTTGTGGGCTGCGTTGAAGAATTATTCTGGACAGCGATCTATTTCTGGAAATTGGCAGCCTTTAGGTCCAATTCTCGATGATGTAACAACCCGCGAGAATATTGAAGGTGTAGGAAGAGTTTCTTGCATTGCGTTTCATCCAACCGATCCGAATGTAATGTTAGTTGGAACACCGGCTGGCGGAATATGGAAGTCTACAAACGGAGGAGGTTCATGGACAACAAATACAGATGATTTGCCCACACTTGGTGTAAGTTCAATCGCATTCGATCCTTTGAATCCAAATGTTGTATTTGCTGGGACAGGAGATCGCGATGCGGGAGACGCCCCAGGAATGGGTGTGTTGCGTAGTGACGATTCAGGTGATACTTGGAATTTTGTCAATGTAGGCATTTCGTCGAGAACCGTAGGTGCAATGATTGTGTGCAACGATCAATCAAGTAGCATTGTTATTGCCACTGATTTAGGTATTAGAAGGTCAACTGATGGGGGAGCCACATGGGTTCAGGTGTCATCAAATACTTTCGAGTACAAAGACATGGCACAGCATCCTACAGAACCGAATATTCTTTATGCAACAGGAGCGGGAAGATTTTATAGAAGTGAGGATTTTGGATTGACTTGGGCGCAGAGTAATTCGGGTGTTTCGAATGGAACACGCATGTGTGTTGCAGTGAATCCGGCCGAACCTGACGCTGTTTATCTCCTTCGCACAAATACATATTCCTACACTGGAACATTCAAAAGTGAGGATCGTGGGTTAACCTTCACACAGATGAGTAACTCGCCAAATATTATGGGGTGGGCTGCAGATGGTTCTAGCAGTGGCGGACAAGCGTGGTTTGATTTGTGTTTGGAAGGTGATCCATTAATTGCCAATGTCATCTATTGTGGTGGAATTCGTTTGAAGAAAAGTGTTGATGGCGGAATTACATGGCAAGACATCA
>JBJOON010000167.1:0-4168 GCA_046051235.1 Bacteroidota bacterium | reverse complement strand
CAGTCTGCCCTTAAAAGCGAAAAGAAGTTATTGAAGGAAGTGAATTTGTTCGACGTGTACGAAGGCAAGAATCTTCCAGAAGGCAAGAAATCATACGCATTGAAATTCATACTTCAAGACGCGCAGCAAACCTTAACCGACGAGGTTGTTGAGAAGAGCATGCAGCGCATTTTACAAGGCTTGCAGACGGAGTGTTCTGCGGAGTTGAGATAGTGAGTTATTTCTCCTCAGATTTAACCTCTCGCCATTTCACCCGTGAAATATCCATTGCCGTTGTCCCACTATTCCTGACTACTTTCCTGGGATTTTGGTCGTAATCTTTCAGTTGAACATTTACGACGAAGTCACCTTTTTGGAATTGCGTTTGGAAAAAGACCATTCCCTTAGCGTTGTTAATGATAAGGTTCATGGTGTCTCGCTTATCCTTAATTATCTGAAGTCTTACATTGTTTTTAATGGTTGACGTACAATAATAATCGTCCATGGACAAGCGCCGAAAGCCATCATTGGACTCACTCAAATTATTTATTCGATAGTTTTTAATTCGAAGTTTCTCTATTCGGTGACTGTGACGGATGAACATTTTATCAATCGCCACGGTGTCAGTTCCGTTTACTTCAATAATGCTGAAATATAAATATTCATTGCCGACAGGTTGAGCCAGTGCGACAAAGCCGAGAAGTAAAAACAAGAATGAAATCAGGTATTTCAAGGCATTTTGATGGAGTTGAGGATTTATCTTTCTCTCCATTTGTTTTCAAGGCCCATAAAATCTTCTAGGTGATATACAGCATCTGAATAGTTGAACAAGATTGTTCGATCATCGACAATAGTGTATTTCTTTCTTTGTGCTACTGAAAGCTTTTGTAGTTCCGGAAAATATTTGAGAGGCACAATTATTATTCGTCCATCTTGAAGTTTCAAAGAAATTTTTCCAATTAAATCGAAATTCAATTTTTCAATACAGATTGTAGAGTTTTGAAGAGTCGTTCCCATATTATTTGAATTTGATTGTTGTTATTTTTTCTCCTTTTTTCACTTTGTTAAAGGATTCAATCAGTTGGGCTTGGTGATTTTTTATCAAATTTAGCGCCTGATTTAACTCTTTCTCACTTAATGTTCCTTTTTCTGCAACTTTCAAAGACTCTAGCCAGATTTTAGCGGATCTCTGTCTATTGCCTTTTTCTTTTACAACGTGTAAATGTGGTGGTTCGTTGAGCGCGTCAAAGGCAAATATGAAAAAAGTAAGAAATTTATAGATTGCAATTTTTGGCATATCTAAAATTAATCACATTTCCCTCGAAAGATTATTATTGTTTATAAAAAATCACCTGCCGCAATCCCCCTGGCTTCCGCATCACTCGCAATTAATTCTTCCAACGAAGGCTTCGCAATGAACGACGCTTGTTGAAGCGTCTTCTCTACTGTTTCTGCGATTTGAAGGAATTTGATTTCGTCGTTCAAGAAACGAGCAACTGCAATTTCATTGGCCGCGTTCAAGATGCAAGGTGCATTGCCGCCTTTTTCCAACGCTTCGAATGCAAGACCGAGGCAACGGAACACTTCAATGCGCGGTTTCTCGAAAGTAAACTGCGGATAATCCATGAAGTTGAAACGTGGCCAGTCGGTCTTCACACGATGCGGATAAGCCATGGCGTATAGGATCGGCAACTTCATATCGGGCAATCCCAACTGCGCTTTCATGCTGCCGTCTTCAAACTGAACCAAGCTGTGAATGATGCTTTGCGGATGAACCACCACGTCTATTTGCGAAGGCTTCAAATTGAATAGCCACTTCGCTTCAATAACCTCTAACCCTTTGTTCATAAGGGTTGCAGAGTCAATGGTAATCTTCGCGCCCATGGTCCAGTTCGGATGCTTCAACGCTTGCGCTTTCGTGACTTCAGCCAACTCTTCAGCAGGCTTCTGTCTGAACGGACCACCACTCGCGGTGAGAATAATCTTTTCAATCGGATTGTGCCACTCGCCAGCAAGACATTGGAAAATCGCGCTATGCTCGCTGTCTACCGGATAAATATTCACTCCGTTTTCTCTCGCAAGCTGAGTAATAATTTCTCCAGCAACTACCAAGGTTTCTTTGTTTGCCAATGCAATGTTCTTCTTCGCAAGAATAGCCTTCACCGTTGGCGGAAGACCCGCTGCGCCTACCAATGCGGTAAGCACAATGTCTATGCTGTCCATCTCTACAATTTGCTCTAGCGCTTGCTTTCCCGCATAAACCTTAATGTCGGTGGAAGCCAATGCTTCCTTCACCTCAGCGTATTTCGATTCGTCGGAAATAACTACGGCATTCGGATTGAATTTCAACGATTGCTGTATGAGCAGCGCGCTGTTGCTGTGTGCTGTAAGCACTTCCACACAAAATTGATCGGGATGCTCTTGAATAACTTCAAGCGCCTGAGTACCTATAGATCCGGTTGAACCGAGAATAGCAATGTTTTTCAAGAGTGATATTTTTTGCAAATTAAGAAATAAAAAAAAGCCGCTTCATTGAAGCGGCTTTTTCGATCGTTGCCCGAACTGGATTCGAACCAATATAAACTGCACCAAAAACAGTTGTCCTGCCATTAGACGATCGGGCAATCTCACTTTTCCTTCGAAAAGCGAATGCAAAATAAATACTTTCTTTTCATAACAGCAAGTATTTTTCTATTTCTATCTTCGTTTTTTAAAAAATAATTGTGATTTCAATCGAAAACTACATCAACGGGGCCTTCGTTCCTTCGGTATCTGGAAGAACCATAGATAACGTGAATCCCTCTACAGGAAAGGTTTACAGCCTTATTCCTCGCAGCGAACAAGCCGATGTAGACGCGGCTTTTGCAGCAGCCGAAGCAGCATTCCCTTTGTGGTCAAATCTTTCGGTGGAAAAGCGCTCAGATGTGCTTATTCGCCTTGCAGACCTGATAAAATCCAATTCTGAAGCTTTGGCGCAAGCCGAATCGCTCGATAACGGGAAGCCCATTTCGCTTTCTCGCGCAGTTGATATTCCTCGCGCTGAAGCCAACATCCGCTTTTTCGCAACGGGCATTTTGCACTTCGCTAGCGAGGCGCATCCGAATACCGAATACATCAACTACACGCTGCGCAAACCCATTGGTGTGGTCGGATGTATTTCACCTTGGAACCTTCCGTTGTACTTGTTCACTTGGAAGATTGCTCCAGCTTTGGCCGCAGGAAACTGTGTGGTGGCGAAGCCTTCAGAGATTACTCCATATACCGCATATCTGTTTTCAAAACTTTGCGCCGAGGCCGGTATGCCTGCAGGTGTGTTGAACATTGTTCACGGATACGGCCCTGAAGCGGGAGAAGCCATTGTACAACACGACGGCATTAAAGCCATTTCATTCACCGGCGGCACCGCAACAGGCGCGCACATTGCCTCGGTAGTGGCTCCGAAGTTCAAGAAGATGTCGTTGGAATTGGGCGGAAAAAACGCGAACATCATTTTCAACGATTGCGATTTCGATGAAGCACTTTCAACAACTGTTCGCACATCGTTCGCAAATCAAGGACAGATATGCTTGTGCGGCTCTAGACTCTATGTTCAGAGCGGCATCTATGAAAAATTCAAGGCGGCCTTGATTGATAAAGTATCGCGCATTGTTCCGGGAAATCCGTTGGAAGACAAAACGAAAATGGGCGCCCTAGTCAGCGAGCCGCACTTGAACAAGGTGTTGTCGTTTGTTGAATTGGCGAAGCAAGAAGGCGGAACCGTTCTATGCGGCGGCGAGCGTGTTACGCTCGAAGGAGAAAACGCTGGCGGTTACTTCATGCTTCCAACCATTACATTCAATCTTTCGAAACGGAAGAAGAAGTGCAGGCCTTAGCGAACAGCACGAAGTACGGATTGGCGGCTAGCATCTGGACCAACAACGTAACCGTGGCTCATCGTTTAGCAGGAAATCTTCAAACCGGAATTGTTTGGGTGAACTGTTGGTTGGAAAGAGATTTGCGCACTCCGTTCGGCGGCGTGAAGCAGTCGGGTGTTGGACGTGAAGGCGGATGGGAAGCCCTTCGCTTTTTCACTGAAGCACAAAACGTCTGCATTTCCGTTCCGAAAAAATAAGTGTCAAACAATTTCGTTCGTATCTTTCAGTGCTGAAGAAAGTGGCATGAACGCATACGAACAACTCTTACAACGCTT
>JBJOON010000166.1:0-4006 GCA_046051235.1 Bacteroidota bacterium | reverse complement strand
GGTGACATTGAGTTCTATAACGGTCGCGGCGATTGGAGTATACCGAACATGTACGATTACCAGCACATGTATTGGGATTGAGCCATTCTTTGTATTTTCATTTCTGAAACTGATTCAAAATGACGCTAGCCGAAAGCCTTCAAATTCTCAATCTCAATCAGTCTGCGACAATAGAAGATATTAAGAAAGCTTTTCGCGTTCAAGCAAAATTGATGCATCCTGACAAAAACAAAAGTCCGAATGCCAATGAGGATTTTATAAAAGTTAATGAAGCTTATGAGTTTTTGATTGATTGGAAGACGAGTCCATCCTCTCACGACAATTCTTCGAATTACAATAGAGCTGATGCTGAATTTCGTGCAAGAGAATATGCAAGAATGAGGTATCGTGATTTCGTGAAAAGTCAAGCATTCAAGTCAACTTCTAAATACACAGACAACCAACTTCAGCTTTATTTTTTAATTAACACTTTTCTATACGGAGTAATCCCCTTTTTTCTTTATGCCTTTTTGGATCTAACAGGATTAAGTGTTGCCATTGGAATTAATCTGTTGGCCATTCCTTATTCGAAATGGTATTTCAATGAGATAGCCCCTGGATTTAAAGAGCGAGTTGCTACTACTTTTTCATCACTTTGGGGAGAAGGTGTGATTTATAAAATCTTAGCTTTTGTCCTTAATATCGTAATTTATTCAAATTTCGCATTCCGAATTTTACTTCCATTTAGCGCGCTTATCATTTCATTTATTGGACTCACATTCATACCTGACCTTGTTTTAAAAAGACTGAAAGGTCCCACCGTTGCCTCCTTGTATTCAATGGTTATCATACCCCTGTCTTTAAACTTATTTGTGCTTTCGAACTTTGTATTTTCTGGCCATGAAAGAAAAGAAACTCTTTCATATTACAATAAAACAGATCTTTCGGTTTCCAAAGGAGGTCGAAGCAACGGAAGGGTAGCCACACCAATTATAGAATTTACAAATGGTAAATACCAGGATTACCTTGGCATGCGATTTTTTTGGAGCAGAGACGAGTCGTTGCAGAACAACTTCGTAACAATAACATTTAAATCGAGTTACTGCGGACTAACAATAGTTACAGACTACGATTTCTTTTACGACCCAAACTACTCGAGGACGCAAAAATCATATCACTAAAAAAAGCAGGACTTACCTCACACTATACTCTCCGAGTGTAGTAGCGATCTCATCTGCCAAAGGAAGTACTTCTTTCGTTCCAATACCCACACAATAGAATCCGCCTGTTTTTGCTGCTTGAACACCTGAGATAGCATCTTCGAAAACGATGCACTCGCTTGGAGCCAATCCTAACTGCTCAGCTGCAGTAAGGAACACCGTTGGATCTGGCTTCGATTTAGAAACAACGTTACCATCTACGATAGCATCGAACAAATGTGTAATTCCCAAGCGATCTAAAATCATTGGAGCGTTCTTCGAAGAAGATCCCAAAGCAATTTTAATTCCTCTTTCCTTGCACGACTCCAAAAATGGAATGGCACCGGGCAGGGCTTCATCGGGATTCATCTCAGCAGCCAATTCCAAATACCACTCATTCTTTATATCCATGAGCGCCTGCTTCTCCTCTGCCGACTTTTCAATGCTTCCCTTCTTCAGAATAATTTCCAAAGATTCAGCACGACTCACTCCTTTCAAATGCTCGTTGTCGTCCAACGAAAATTCTACACCTACAGAATTCGCTAATCGCTTCCAAGCTTGAAAATGATATTTCGCGGTGTCAACAAGAACTCCGTCTAAATCGAAAATGGCTCCTTTCATTCTGCGTGATGAAATACATATTTAACATGATAGTTCACAAGTCCATCGATAGGCTTCTTAATGATGTTACCCAAACGGACGTCTTCCAATCTGCAAGCCTCTTCCAAACAGTGTTTGAAGTAGTGCGAAATTGAACCTACAAAATGAACCGGAACTTTGTCCCAATTGTCAAATGACTTCACGTGTATGTCTAAGAATTCGCGCATACCATTCACAACCCAATTGATGACATGTGGATGGTGTGCGAAATTTCCAATGAAGCGAGTGAAGCTCGCTAAATATACATTAGCGTTTGGCTCACGGTATATTTTCGAAATGAACTCGTCTTTACTTAGCGGGAAACTATTTTCAAATGCTTCTGCAATTTCAGCAGGAAGTTTTTTGTAGAAATACTCACGCAATAAAATTTTACCGAAGTATGAGCCGCTTGCCTCATCGCCTAGAATATAGGCCAATGAAGGAACTGACTCATGAATATCTTTCCCGTCGAAGAAACATGAGTTACTTCCAGTTCCAAGAATGCATGAAATACATGGCTCACCATCATAGGTTGAATATGCGCTACCCAATAAATCATGCTCTACTAAAAGTTCTGCAGTTGGAAATACAGCGCGCAATCCACGCTCAATAATAGCACACATAATTTCTGTGCTGCTGCCTGCTCCGTAAAAATAAACGTGAGAAATTTTGTCTGCGTACAATGCTAGAGGGACATTTCCTCTGATTGCACCTTCAACTACTTTTTCATCATGAAAATAAGGGTTCAACCCCATCGTTTCAAAATTTCCCAATCGAGATCCTTTCTCGTCAATGAGAGCCCAATCACATTTAGTGGACCCGCTATCAGCTATAAGTATCATTTCTCTTTATTTACTTTTTATTTTCTATTTCAATTTGAATCACATCTTGTGAAGAAGATCTATCACACGCTTGCTGTAGCCCGCTTCGTTATCGTACCAAGACATAATCTTCACCATATTTCCATTAGCAGAAGTTAAATCGGCATCGAAGATACTGCTGGCTGGATTTCCAACTACATCAATACTTACGATTGGATCAACACAGTACTCCAATATTCCTTTCATTGGACCTTCAGCTGCGGCTTTCATAGCTGCGTTCACTTCATCTTTAGTCACCTCCTTTTTCAAGATAGCCACTAAGTCGGTTAACGATCCGTCTGGTGTTGGGACACGAACGGCAACTCCGTCTAATTTTCCTTTCAATTCTGGAAGAACCAATCCAACTGCCTTTGCAGCACCCGTGCTCGTTGGCACCATGCTTAACGCTGCAGCACGCGCTCTGCGTAAATCTTTGTGTGGAGCATCTTGCAAACGTTGGTCGGCAGTGTATGCGTGAACCGTTGTGATATATCCTTTTTCAATTCCGAATGTATCATTCAACACCTTCGCAATTGGCGCCAAGCAGTTCGTGGTGCAAGAAGCATTCGAAACAATTAAATCTTCTGGTGTAAGTGTATCGTCGTTCACGCCAAGAACTATCGTCTTCACGTTACCCGTTGCTGGAGCAGAAATTACGACCTTCTTTGCACCTGCTGTGATGTGCTTTCCTGCACTTACGTCGTCTGTGAAGAAGCCTGTACTTTCAATAACCACATCGACATTCAATTCACCCCAAGGTAAATTTGAAGGATCCTTTTCAGCATACACACGAATTTTCTTTCCGTTCACCACCAAGAATTCGCCATCGGCAGAAACTTCTGCATTCACTCTTCCGTGAATACTGTCGTATTTCAACAAGTGAGCAAGCGTCTTAACATCTGTCAAGTCGTTTACCGCGACTACTTCAATATTGTTGTCGGTTAATGTGTGACGAAAGCACATGCGGCCGATACGTCCAAAACCATTGATTGCAACTTTTTTCATCTTATTCTTTTTTTTATGTTATATCGCGAGTATTCGAGCTATTCGTAATTCGTCTCTGTTCGGAAGATTGCTTCGTGTGATGGCTTCTTCCAAAGAAGTATAGGTTTCTCTGTCGTTGACTAGTCCCACCATCACATCTTTTCTACCTTGAAGCAATCCTTCCACAGCGGCAACTCCCATGCGGGAAGAGATTACACGGTCGTAGCAACTTGGAGCTCCGCCACGTTGAAGGTGCCCCAACACAGAAACACGCGTGTCGTAATCTGGATTTTCAGCCGCTACTTTATTTGCCAATTCGTATGCACTTCCACTCTTTGCTCCTTC
>JBJOON010000165.1:0-4582 GCA_046051235.1 Bacteroidota bacterium | reverse complement strand
CTTTCATTTAACTGCTGTCCGCGCCCTGCGGGTTTATCCGGAGCCGTAACAACACCGACAACTTCGTGTTTGCTGTTCACCAGCGCATTCAGCGAAGTAGTCGCGAATTCAGGTGTGCCAAGAAAAACAATGCGTAACGACATTAGATGTTGAAGTATTGAGAAGCTTGTTCGTGCGGAGAAACAATTTTGTAATAATATTTTCCGGCAGAAAGTTGATTCTTTTCAAAGGTGAAAATGTGATCTCCTTTCGGGAATTCATCATTGGCGAGCGTGAGAACAGATGCATTTTCTGTATTGAAGATTTGAATGTCTAAGTGCATCTTCATGCTCAGCTTCAACGCAATTTGGCCTTGTCCAGATTCTGTCCAATTCAATGCATTCGGTAAGGCTGGAAATTTCTCTTGAACGTGCTGCTTGCGCATAACATGCAGCATGCGCTTGTACAACACATACGTAAGCATCATGCGCTTGTACAACACATACGTAAGCATGGCCAGCAAAGACACCAACAATACGTTCCTTAACAATTCAAATGTCTTCATATTATAAACTTATTATTCCCTCAATTTTAGCAGCCTCTTCGTACTTCTCGAAAATCTCGTCAACGTTCATCATCATGGCGTGAACCGTAATGGCCGTGTATTTCCCGTTTGCACTCCACTTCATCTCGAAATGCGCGCTTTCACCAAAAATTAATTTCACTGCCGTTACGCGTTCTTCGAATGAAGGAACAATAAACTTAAACATATACTGACTTGGCCATTTGTGAATTTTATTCAGTTCGGCGCGCAGAGCAGAAAGTCTCGATTCATCCATGCGGCAAAGATAAAGCGACAGGACGCATACACTTTGAATTTTCTAATAATGAAATTTGAATTTGAAGCTCTCTAGTCGATTGCGAAATTCAACGCGGTATTCTTCCGCTTTTTTCATGGCCTCTTCGGTGCGAATATCGTTGTAGAACATGCTCTTCAATAAATATCCTCTTGGATCTTTCGGTTCCAAACGAATGCATTCGTCGGCTACTTTCAATCCGTCATCATTCTTTTTAATCAGTTGCATGGCTTGACCTTTCGTGTAATTCACCAAAAAATCTTTTCGTCCAAGTCTCATAGCGTTGTCGCAATCTTCCATGGCTTCAATGCAAGCAATGCGCGTCATGTTGCCCCAACCTAAATAAGGCGCTCTTCCAATATCGGCAGCGGCTCTGCAGATGTAGAAGGTGGTTTCGTTTGGAAATTTTTCAATGTACGATTCGAATAAATAAAGATATCGATCGTCGCTGGTATGGAAAGCCCCCACTTGAATCGCGAGTTCAAAATAGAATTTCGCTTCTTTGGGTTTGTTCGCATGCCAAAAGATTTCGCCAATGTGCAGAATGGTTTCTGCATGCGGTGAAAGTCCGATGGGATATTGCTTCATGTGATCTTCGGGAATGCGACTAAGCAGAATTTCACAAATTGCAATGGCTTCTTCGGAACGATTCAACTTCATCTCAAGAAACAGGGCTTCGCATATCAAATTACTCGCGTCGTTGTATTGCTTGGAAAGTCGGGTATAATAGGGAAGGGCCTTTTCGAATTCCTTTCTTTCGGTATAAATTTCAATAAGAACATTGCACGCTGAATTGTCAATTCTGTTCACCGAACAACAAAGTGAATCCAATTCCAAAGCAAGATTCAGGGCTGTTTCAGTATTGAATTTTAGACGATGAAAACGAATGCGTTCAGTGAGCACTAATTTTTTTTGATCGAACCCCTCGGCCATTTGTTGTGCTTTAATCAAATGAGGTTCAGAATCTTCGTATCTAACTCGAGAATTTTCTTGATGCGCCGCGTTGTAATAATAATAGAAGGAATAGGAGGGACGCGTCGGAAAATATGCCTTAGCAGCATTTTCCTTGAACCAATTCAGATGCGTTCTCGGAGTAAAACTTTCATAACCCGGAATGCGACGGTCTTGCGAGAGGCGCAATTCATAATGTCCGGGCATAAATACAAGACTGTCAAACGTCTCTGAATATCCCGCTCCGTTTTCGGGCAGAAGGTTCGTGAAGATCACCACCATAGAGTCGTTGTCTTCCGTCCAGACCAAACGGTAATGATTTTCAGATTGGTTATACTCTTGTCCAGCGTATCGGACCGACCAGCTGTTGTGCTCGAGATTCAGACTGCGAATTTCCTTTTGTTCAGAGTCTATGATGTTTGAATGCACTCCGCTCATCAGTTGCAACTTCATGTGTTTCAAGCACAGTTCAGAAGTATAATCTTTTCCTGGAACTCCGAAATGTCGAAAGTAAGCACCGCCTCCTCCGCCAGGTTGGGCAGGGCTTACAAATGGAAGGAGGAAGAGAAAAACGAATAATTGAAAACGCATGTTGCGAAAGTAAGTAATTCCTATTTTAGCCCTGTGAATTTTCAACCCAACGATAATACAGTTCCGAAGCGTGGACAAGTCTTGTTGTCTGAGCCATACATCAGCGATCCGTTTTTTCATCGGACTGTTATTTTGTTGTGTGAAAACAACGAAGAAGGTTCATTCGGATTTGTGTTGAACAATTACATAGACCTTCCCATTCATAAGATCATTGCGAACTTCCCAGAGATGCCCGGACGTGTTAGCCTTGGCGGACCGGTGAAGAACGACAGTCTTTTTTACATTCATTCGTTGGGCGAAGAGATTGAAGGCAGCACGCCTATCCTGGACGGTGTCTGGTACGGCGGAGATTTCACGCGCATTCGCGAACTTATTGAAGCTGGAAAACTTCCAGAAAATGCCATTCGTTTTTTCGTTGGATACAGCGGCTGGTCAATCGGACAGCTTCAAGAAGAAATCACGGCCAAGTCTTGGTTCGTGGTGAACGTCCCTTCCAAGTTGGTCATGAACTCGAAAGAAAACAACGTCTGGAAGGAAGTCATGGACCGCATGGGCCCGAAAGGAAAAATCCTTTCTAACTTTCCCGAGGATCCGAATTTGAACTAATCCTCCCGCAGGGTCATCAGTTGTGTTGTCATCCTTCGAAGAAGGTCATCCCGAAGGGTCATCATCACTTCGCGATGTCATCACAACTTTGTTGTGTCATCCCTTCGGGTAAACAGCGTGTACGGAATCATCATCGCCAACGCGAAATCCCACATGTGCATGAAAATGCCAATGTACAAGTGAATGGAAATACCAACGATAATCGCATATTTCCGTGTCTTTTTCCAATTAATAATAACTGGAAATGAAAATTGAAAGAGCATGATAATGTAGGCCACAACAACGGAGATGAAGTAAGGGCCGTTCAAGGCGAAATTCTTCATGACGTCATTGCTGAACCAGTCACTAACAAACGTTTGATAAATGGCTTCACCCGATAACCATTGCCAACTGGTGAGTTTGTACAAAGCGGTGTAGAAATATATTAACCCAATTTGAATACTTGCCGCAAGCAAACTCAATCGAGATAAAAACGCCCAAAAGGGTTTAATCGCCTTCGCGGAATAAGGGATAGAATAAAACATCAAAAGCATCATATAGACATACCCCGCATTCATGGCGTTTATTCCAGCATAGTAAATCCACAAGGCTGAAAGCCACGCGGCAGCGCGGAAGAAGAAGACTCCTCTGAAATGAAAGATCGAGAAAAAGGAAACCACCAAATGCACAATGAAAACCGGCTTGAACCATTTCAAATTATACATTAAGGCATAAACCAAATTGTTCAATCGCGTATTGTCTGCACTATAACGAATACACACGCTGTCTTCCCCCCAAATTAACCACACGGAATGCCAGTTCCAAAAGGCAAAGAACACAAACCAAGCGTAGATCAAACTCACGAAAGCGCGCTCGTTCAAAGAAGACGAGTAGGGGACAAACAACCCTTCAATATATTTATCTATCTGCGCTGTCATTTGTCAATTTCAACCAAAAACTTACTGAATTCAAACACATCGTTCTTCTGCTCGCCATGCAGCGGGTGAAAATGATACACCAAACGAACCTGCATAGAATCGATGTATGTATGCGAATGGTTAAGCTTGCGCTTGGCGCGTTCGAGGCGTTGACATAAGTAAATCGTTCTTCCGTAATCGATCGACTGCTCAATGCGTTCAAGCTGACGAAATCCGTCTTTCCAATAGAGATTGTTCACGATTTGATTATTCAAATTCGCTGAAGTGAATTCCTCGAACTGACGAAGTTTACTGTCTACCGCATACTCATATCGACCACCAATCTCTTGAAATTCCGTCCATTTGCCGCCTTCGCGGTAACGAACCTCAATGAAATCATCGAATTCCGCCATAGGGACAAACAAGCTGTATCCTTGGTGAAAAAAGGGGAAAGCGTATTTGATGGCAACTGTTTCTATTCGATTTATTTCATATTCATTTCGAAATGCATACAGTGCACTCAACGAAAAGTGCAAACCGAGCAGGAAAAATGCTGTTCCGACCAGAATAAACTTCGTTGATTTTTTCATGCCGACGCAAGTTAGAAAGAACCGAAAAGCGAAGTACATTTGAGGTGAAAATTAAGCGTATGAAAAATATCATTCCATTTAGTGAAAAGACTTGGGTTGAAGGTGCCGAGAA
>JBJOON010000164.1:0-4142 GCA_046051235.1 Bacteroidota bacterium | reverse complement strand
AAATGACCCATCGACACTTTGGGAGCTTGCTCATCTAAACTACATAATAAAGGAATGCTTGACTGGAAAACAATTTTTAGAAAAATTCAAATCAGTCACTGAAAAACAATACTGGCGTGAAGATCAAATTAAATTAATGACAAAACGCTGTGGCGATTAAACGCCTGCTAGCAACAAATTGGCACTATGCGGGCATTCAGGTGAATTTGATGTGCGGATCTTCGAAACATTATTTGCTGCTCGTCTCGTATACATCCTTCGTGTAGCATTTCAAATCTTCATTCGTCTCACTTCTTTAACCTTGTATGATCATGACCCCGAAATTTAAAAGAAGATTAAAGCGAACCTCAATAGTAGCGGTGATTCTGTTTGCATTCATTACACGATTCTTTTCGTTTTCAGTATTAGGTGAACCATTCTTTGGAGATACACTAACAAACTTGTTTAGTGCAGAAGAGAAACCGGTTCTTTTATCACTAGGAGATTTAGGGACTTTAAAAAGCTATACTCATCCGATTGCGATTGAAAATGCTCACACTGACGGTTTACAATTTGATTTTCTAAATGAAAAGCTAAAGAACATTGAAGTAATAGGACTTGGAGAAGCAACTCACGGAACAAAAGAGTTTTTCGAACTAAAAAAAAACATGTTTAAATATTTAGTCGAAAAACAACATGTAAAACTATTTGGGATAGAGGCAAATTTTGCTGCATGCTATGACATAAATAAATATGTTTTAACCGGGGAAGGAAATGCAAAGGAGGCCTTATTAAAAAATGGCTATTGGGTTTGGCAATCGCAAGAAATTCTTGATCTGATTGAGTGGATGAAAACGTATAACTCAACTAAATCTGCCAACGAAAAAGTGCAGTTTTATGGATATGATATGCAAGACGCCACATCGCCTGTAGTTTGGCTCGACAATTATCTAAGCAGCATTATACCAAACTTTGACAAGAATTTACTACCCGAAAAAATCGAAGAAAACAAAGCTGCGTTAAGGGAATTAGATGAAAACGCTTTCCATGAACTTCAAACATCGAACTTAGATAAGTTAAAAAGAACAGAAGAATTTGTTGCCACGAATAAAGAAATTCTAATCACCCAAGATACTGCAGACTATCATTTTGCATTGCGAACTATCGAGGTCCTTCGACAGAAGTTAAACTATTTTACAATGCAAGATTTCAATACAGCCTATTCGTATAGAGACAGTTCAATGGCACAAAACATAAAATGGATTAGGGAAAGCAACAACAATGGTAAAATAATGCTCTGGGCTCATAACGGACATATAGGAAAAGGTACGTTTTCTGACGATTTCAAAACCGGTAATTGGATGGGGGTGCATTTGAGCAATTTATATGGAAAACAATACTACAATATTGGATTCAGCTTTAGCGAAGGTGGTTTTGTTTCTCAAAGTCCTTCATCAACAAACGTTTTTTACTTGATGTATAGTTTTACCAAAAGCATCTTTAATGATGAACCTTGGCTTGTAAATGCCAGTTATGTGAAACCACATTCCAAAAGCCATTTGACAAATGCCTTTTCACAATTGAATACGCCAATCTTTTATCTTGACTTTAAAGATATTGCCGATCAAAAAAGTTTGATTGACTTTATCAATAAAGAGTATGAGCATTACGAGGCAGGAGCAGTCTTTATCAATGAAAAATCAGCGCTATGGTCAACCAATATTTATGAATATTTTGATGCTATCATTTACGTGGACAAAACAAACCCAGCGAAAAACTTCAACATTGGCAAACTTGCACAATGATTAAACAGACACTATCATCGGATCCACTGTCGTTAGAGTTAAGTTGAAGTCGACATACACCGAAAGGGGAAGTAATGTCCTGTTCCTATATTGGTAAGGTCCTCGCCGAAGGCTAGAACAAACTAGAATCCCAATTGTTTTCAACGAAATAGAAACACCCATGAAAAAACTACTATACACCCTTATCATCGGTTTAACCTTGAATGCAAGTGCATATGCGCAGATTAAACTGATAGGCGTTGCCAACAACACAGGCACCAACCAAATCGAGCTGGTGCAGTGGTCGGCATTCGATGCTAATTCGGTTACAACTACGCCTACTACGCTGGATGCTTATCTTTTCGCTTCGTCTGCGTACGATTCTTTCAACGGCAACTACTACATCGCCGGTGTTTCAGGTCAAACAACCGGGTTGTATTCATACAACACCGATTCGGGTGAAAGTAACCTGGCCACAGGTTCCATGAGTACCAACATTGCCGAGTTCGATATGAGCACCGGTAAATTGTATAACCTCATCATGGAAACCGAGGAAAACATCAACATTTACGAATACGACATTGCATTGAACGAGAATACCTTAATCGGAACCATCTATGAAGAGGGAGTTACCGGCATTGTGGCCGACGCCATCGGTTTCGATTCCAACAACGGCATTCTGTATTATGCGGGTTACACGAATGATCCTGCGCTGGCTCTCTATGCAGTGCCTGTGAGAGATGAAGTCTTTTCATTCACCCGAACCATACTCAACACACCCAATCTCTTCACCAATCTCACCAGTCTCAATTTCGACAATGTTCAGGAGAAGTTGTTCGCTGCAAAAGACACCTATGACCAAAACGGAATTCCAAGCGGAAGAAGCATTGTAGAAATCGACCTTACCTCCGGCGATGTTATTACACTGGGTCAGCTGGTAGATTTCCCCTACTTCGTGGGCGGTTCTTCCCTCTTCGATCAAAACTCAGGCACCTTTATGCTGGTAGGCATCACAACCGACGGTATGCTGGAAATGATCGCTTTCGATACCTACACGAACACCTACACAAGCGGTTTTGTGCCCGATAACGTTTCTGAAATCAAGTGCGACAACACACAGTTCGCTCAAAATCGTTACGCGGCCATATCCGGAGTCGAGCAGCAACCAACGGTGTCTTTCAATGTATACCCAAATCCTGCATCGGATGTGTTGAATCTGGAATGCACCACTGCAGAACCGGCTCAAGTTCAAATCTTCTCTTCAATGGGAGAGCTGGTTTATGAGAAACAGAACGTTTCCATCAACCGATTGAACATAGACATGTCCACCCTATCTGCGGGACTTTACACCGTAAATCTGACCAGTGCGAAGCAAACAGTATCGAAGAAGGTATTGGTGAAATAGACTAGGTATCTTGCTAGACGCGCCCCAGCCCCAGCGGGGCGTAACATCAATAACAACTCATAGCACACACTCCGGTTTCAAGCCCAAGCGGGGCGTCAAATCAGTAACACAACCGAACACACAGTAAGGGGAAAAGCCCCAGCGGGGCGTAACTTCCGGATTGCCAAGTTTCAGTTTGCAAAGAAATGCTCGTCCTAACTTAGATGATGATCTTCAAAATCCATCATCCATAAAGCGACACTACAAACTGAGTATTGGCATATCAATTTGAAACATACAATTTTCGATTCTTAATGTACATGGTACCCAATGGGACTTCCACTAGCTCTCTGCCCATTAAATCGAATATTCTATCATCATCGGACTCTTTGCTTGAAAGCTCTGTTATTCCGGCAGCAACGCAATCATCCAGATTCGTGTTGAGTCTAATCCATCTGTTCGAAGATTGGCTTTCCACAAAGTTCAGGATATTACCATCACATTCAAATTCTACGTATTGCGCGGCGATGTTTCCAAAGTTGTAATCAATTGTCAGGGTGTCGTTGGCAAACCAATAAGAATTTGTCCCTGGGAGTGCGTTCTCGTCGCCTGCTTCGAACGTATTGTAGAGAGAATCACAGTTACTGCTTATGCAGTAATATGTATACTTAACACCATCTTCTAAGATGTAGAGAGTGTTTGAAAAACCTTCCGGTATCCATTTACCTTCAACAGAGTATGTGTTTTGCGCCTGTACCTGTAATCCAACACACACAAGTAGTACCAACAGGATTTGTTTCATCATGTTTCGATTTTCTTGAATTTGCGGCAAAAATAAGCTACGTCTGAAAGCTATCTGCGCAGGAAACACCCCCATTATCTTTCTTTTTCAACGTCTTAACGAACCGATCATCAAACGATACTATTACTCGAGCGCACTAAATACTCCCATAGCTTGGTGCCGGGAAATAAAACCAACTCTCTCGAGTTTAATC
>JBJOON010000163.1:0-4484 GCA_046051235.1 Bacteroidota bacterium | reverse complement strand
GCAACGAATAGCAGCAACGTATCCGCCTGGACCCGCGCCAACAACAACTACATCGAAATTTTCCATGGTGCAAAGATAAGCACGTCAATCGATGACCTCGCTTTCTTTTGCTTTAGATTTTTTACGCTCTTTCAAGTAAGCGCGAATCACGAATGCATTGGTTACCACAATGAATCCGAGAATAATGTATTCCAAATAATCCTTTATCCCGGGAAACTTTTCACCGAGGAAATAGCCCAAGAGCGTAAGTGATAACACCCAAGCCACAGCTCCAATGACGTTGTAGCCAACAAACGACTTGAAAGGAAGGAATTTGCCCAGAATAAGCGTCTTTCCGCCATGTCTTTCATAGAAGGTGCGCGTTGCATCGACGTATTTCTTTTTGAAGAAGAATGAATCTTTCCGATTGAAAACTGCCGGTCCCACCTTCCAACCGAAATAATATCCGAATAAACAACCGGCCAGCGAAGCAATGGACATATACGCAAGTAGGCTGTAAATGGAAGTGTCTAAAAGTTCGGGTTGTGTTGAAGTAATAAGCCCGGTGAAAAACAAAAGTGAATCTCCTGGAAGGAAGAAGCCAATGATAATTCCATTTTCAGCAAAAAGTATAATCAACACCAAGGCAAGTCCGCCAATGTGCAGTATTTTTTCGGGGCTGGTTATACTTTGAATGAAATCCCACATAAGACTGCAAATTAGTCTTTTCTTCTTTCAGAATGTTTCTTGATTATCGATTCTAACAACACGTATTAGTTAGGAAGTTTTTTTCGGGTATTCCACGCGAATAGTTTTGAAGTTGCTCGGATCGTATTTCAGAGTCACTGCTGAACCCACGGAATACATGGGTTCATTTTCGCAACGATCTTCTGTACGAACTCGAATGGTTTCTCCCCCCTTAGGAGTGTATTCAATAACCGGATAAAAATACTTCTTCCCCTTCTCAGTGGCGCTCATCCAATTGACAATTCGCCCAACCGTCTTTTCACTTTTGAAGGCAAAACGAACCGTGTCTTTGAACAGATAAAACCCTATACCAATTGATAAAAGCGCAAGAAAGGTATAGGGGATATAATCTGGAATATTTTCTAGCATGATTTATAGCTTCACGAATGATACTACCGATTGCTTTTGGTCTACAGTAACAATCAACGAATAAATTCCATTTGTTAAGCCTTGAATGTTTAAGCGTTGTGATGCAGTAAATACCATTTTATTTTGAAGTACAACGCGACCAGTCATGTCAACAATGCTGATTGTTCCATTACCAACAACATTGCTGGTTAACGTAATTTCATTTTGTGAAGGATTCGGGAAAATAGCCAATCCGAATGCATTGCTTTCTTCCACACTGCTTACTCCTTCGCAAATACAATTCGAATTGTAGGCGTCGTTTTCGGTTGTTGCTAGACCATCATCGCAAGGATCACCAATGAAGTAACAAGTACCGTTATCGACATTCGCAGCTGGATCGAAGTTACAAGCGTTAGCGCTCATGCAACCTGAAACGTAAATGATTCCATTGTCGCCTTGGTAACGCACAACCCCCATGTCGTTTCCGTCAGGTTGTGAAGTAAGACCACCGCATACTACCTTGCCGTCGGTCTGCAATCCAATACCATAAGCATCGTCAAAATAAGGCCCAAGAGACGTTACAACATTTCCGGTTCCTGCCCAAGTTAAGTCGAGGCCTCCATTAAGGTTGATTCTAGAAGTTAGAAAGTCGCGCACCCCGAAACCAGAACTAGTAGTTCCGCATGCATACCATTTGTTGTCTGCTCCGAGAATGATATCGAAATAGATGCTGTTTCCACCCACCCCATTATTGAAAATGCCATTTGTTCCGAAGCTAGCGTCGAATGATCCATCAAGGTTGTGTCTGCGAACGGTAGTAGAGTTTCCGTTTGTTCCTGCGGCAATGATTTTAGAATTTGAATACTCAACATCGTAATATGTCCCTTCCCCTGTATCTTGCCACATTCCGTTGGTACCAAAAGAAGCCACTGGAGCTCCATTTAGATTTAATAAAACCAAAATTGGCTTCGACATGAAACTTGCCTCGTCGTACAAATCTCCGCAAACGACAATTGCCCCTTCGTTAATGTAGGCTCCTTCTGTAATTCTGAATTGGTTGGTATTACTAGTAGAAAAATTAGCTGTTCCATTCACTCCGAAGGAAGTATCTAAATTGCCGGCAAGATCTAATTTCTGAACAGCAATTTTATTGTATGAAAATCCTGGGATTGATTGAACTCCAACTAGAAAGATATCATTTTGTTGAATAACAACCGACTTCAGATATTCCTCGCCGGCATCGTTATTAAATTCATAGATGCCATCTTCTGAAAATGATGGGTCAAGGGTTCCGTCTGGTTTCACCACCCAAGCAGCGAATTGTGTATCGAAGTCACTCAAACTTAATGCTCCAACAATAATGATATTGCCGTTAGGTAATAAGTCCATATCATAAGAATAGTCAGGACCTAATGGATTTGAAGGGGTAAATATGCCGGCTGTTCCAAAAGAATTATCGTAAGTACCATTTTCATTCAACTTAATTACGGTCATGTCGAAATTTGAACCTGTACCTGTTGTGCCGCAAAGCAGAATTTTGTTATCCTGAAGTACCAGAACGTCTTGCGCGTTATCAAATACGTTTGTCGGATTCACTAAAAGAATACCATCCGTGTCAAAGGTTAAGTCTAATGTGCCTGCTTGAGCAAAAGCATTCATTCCCAAAAACACGAGAGCAACGAAAGCGAGTAGAAATTTTTTCATGTTGAAGATTAAGTTAGTCCTACAAATATAGTCTTCATAATTTTTACGACCATGCAATTTATTCGCTTTACTTCGTTACGACATTTGCACTGTTGTCTTCAACATAAAAATTAGAAATGAATCCTGTAAAAATACTCTGGGCCGACGACGAGATAGAATTGCTGAAACCGCACATTCTCTATCTTGAACAAAAAGGCTATGTGCTTACAACCGTGAACAACGGAAGGTCTGCAATCGATTGGGTGAAGAAGGAATTCTTCGACATTGTTTTTCTAGATGAAAACATGCCTGGATTGAGCGGTTTACAGGTGCTTCAAGACATGAAGGCAATTGACTCTTCGCTTCCGATTGTTATGATTACCAAGAGCGAGGAAGAGCACATTATGGAAGATGCCATTGGCTCGAAAATTTCCGATTACCTCATTAAGCCTGTTAATCCGAACCAGATTCTTTTGACGATCAAGAAGAATCTCGACGAGAAGCGTCTGGTAAGCGAAAAGACCACCAATGATTATCGCCAAGAGTTTCGTGAGATCAGTATGCAGCTCGGTCAACGGATGAACGCTGAAGAATGGAAGAATTTCTTCAAGAAAATTACCTATTGGTCGCAAGAACTTCGCGGTTCGAACGACGAGGGCATGAATGAAATATTCAAGACGCAACGCAGAGAAGCGAACGAGCAATTTTCGAAATTCATAAAGCAGAATTACCTCGAGTGGATGAAAGATTTTTCGAAGGCTCCTTTGCTTTCGAATTCGGTTTTTCGTCAGCGTGTTGCACCCTTGGTTGCTTCAGCGAAGGCCGATGAATCTGTCTTCATGTTGGTCATAGACAACTTGCGTTATGATCAGTGGAAGACGCTTATTCCACACATAAAACCGTTTTACAGAATTGAAGAAGAAGACTTGTTCTTCAGCATTCTTCCGACAGCCACTCACTATGCACGCAATGCGCTATTCTCTGGATTAATGCCTTCGGAGATGCAAAAGCTTTATCCGAATTGGTGGAAGAGTGAAGAAGATGAAGGTGGAAAAAACCTGCACGAAGAAGATTTCCTTGGCGCACAACTGAAGCGTTTGGGTCTCGATGTGAAGTGGTCTTACAACAAGATTACAAATTATCATGCTGGAAAAAAATTGGCAGATTCATTCACGAATTTGTTGAAGAACAACTTGAATGTAATCGTATACAATTTCGTAGACATGCTCAGTCATGCGCGCACAGAAATGGACGTGATTAAAGAGTTGGCAGATGACGAGCCAGCATACCTTTCATTAACGGAAAGTTGGTTCGAGCACAGTGCGCTGCTAGAAATGCTGAAGCATTTATCTGAAAAGAAATGCAAGGTAATTATCACCACAGACCACGGAACTGTTCGTGTGGAAAATCCGATTCGCATTGTTGGAGATAGAAATACCAATTCGAACTTGCGCTACAAGGCCGGAAGAAATCTCGATTACAATCCGAAGGAAGTTTTTGAAATTCGCAATCCGAGCGAAGCACACTTGCCGAAACAAAACATTAGTACAGTCTTCGTTTTCGCTACCGACAACGATTTCTTTGTTTATCCAAACAACTACAACCAATTCATGAACTACTACCAGAATACCTTTCAGCACGGAGGTATTTCGTTAGAGGAAATGATTATTCCATTCATTGTTTTACAATCGAAGTAAGATGCAGCAGTTTGAGGTTCATTCATTAGA
>JBJOON010000162.1:0-4215 GCA_046051235.1 Bacteroidota bacterium | reverse complement strand
ACTGTCTTTCATGCTCACAGGAAACTGGAATTTTCGCGAACCGTATTATGGCGCTGTGCTTTGTTACACAAGGAAGTTGAGTATGAAATGAGAAGCCATGTTCAATATTCACGTATTTTCTTCCTAAGTCTGTTTGCTTCAACTTTAACTTTCCTATTTAGCATATTTTTTTAATACCCTCGAAAGGTTGAAACCTTTAATTTCGCCTTGTTTTGAAACCCAACTAACCTAAAATTAATTTAAAATGAAAGGACTTTTATCTTTTCTCCTTGCCATTACTGCTTCTCTTGTGTTTGCGCAAGCCCCCGCAGTAGTAATCAATGAGATTAACGCGGACAATCCGGGTGGTGCAGACACACGCGAATTCATAGAGCTGTATGGAGCGCCGAACACTTCGCTAAACGGATTAACACTTGTGTTCTTCGATGGAGCCACGCTACTTAGCTACAACGCTATTGACTTGAGTGCCTTCGCAACGAACAACTTCGGATTTTTTGTGGCTGGAAATGCACTCACAACAAACGTGAACTTGACATGGGCCAATGGCCTTATGCAAAACGGATCTGACGCTGTTGCTTTGTACTACGCACCCGTTGCTAACTATCCGAATGGAACTGCACTTTCTGGAGCTAACCTTGTAGATGCTGCAGTTTATGGAACAAACGACATTGCAATTACAGGATTAATCACTGGGCTTACCCTAGATGTATTAGCGCCAGGTTACACACAGTTCGATGAAACGGCTCAAACCAATGGAACCGATTTAACTCAATCGCGCATTCCTGATGGTGGCGCTGCCTTCTTCAACACCACATATGTGCTACAAACTTTGACTCCTGGCACTTGGAATCAACCTCCATGTACCTCTGGAACGAGCACACTTCTGAGCGGAGGAACATCAGCAACCTTCTGTAACAATGCAGCTTCTGTTATTGAAATGACTCCATTTAACGGAACAGGAACAGGCATGTTCGTAGCAGTAAATGCTGCCGGCAACATTGTGTCTACATTCACAAATGCTTATGATTTCATTGGACTGACAGGCGTTTACAAAATCTACGCCTTGGGATATACTGGAACATTGAATTCCGCTACAATTGAGGCTGGACAGCCGTTAGTGGGAATTTCAGCCAGCGAATGTCTCTCGGTTAGCACATCGTTCGTAACCGTAAACATGAATGTATGTGCAGGTTGTATTGGAGGAACTGTATTCTTCGGAACGAACAGTACATCCTATACTGATGTTATTGATGCAACCGCCAATACAATTACACTTGGAAACACCTCCACTTCAGCTACTGCAACTTATTTGTATGCTTTGACAGACAACACTGGAAACTTCATTCAATGGGTTACGTCAAGCTTCGATTACAATACGCTTGTAACAGGTGTTTATCAAGTACATGGACTTTCTTACGAAGGAACACTAACAGATCCCGCTGTAGGTGCGAACATTACTACCGGATCTGCGAGCACATGTGCTGAGTGGTCTACCAACTTCATTACAATTAATGCTATTCAAGTTGCGAACGTGGTAATCAACGAGATTAACGCTGATAACCCAGGCGGTGGCGACACTCGCGAATTCATTGAGCTTTATGGAACTCCAAATGCTTCCTTAAACGGATTAACCCTTGTGTTCTTCGACGGGGCTACCTTATTGAGTTACAACTCCATTGACCTAAGCGCCTATTCAACCAACAATTTCGGATTTTTTGTGGCTGGAAATGCACTTACTACAAATGTGAACTTGACATGGGCGAACGGTCTTTTGCAGAACGGATCAGACGCTGTTGCTTTGTATTACGGTCCCGTAGCGAACTATCCTAATGGAACAGCCCTTTCAGGTGCGAATCTTCTAGATGCGGCTGTTTACGGAACAGCTGACGTTGCGATCAATGGATTAATCACTGGGCTTACCTTGGATATATTGGCGCCTGGCTATGCGCAGTTCGATGAAACTGCACAAGCAGCAGGAACTGATTTAACCCAATCTCGTATTCCCGACGGCGGTGCTGCTTTCTTCAACACCACTTACGTGTTGCAAGCCTTAACTCCTGGAACTTGGAACCAACCTCCATGTACTTCAGGAACCAGCACGCTTCTTGGCGGAACTACCTCTGCAACATTTTGTAACAACGCAGCTTCTGTTGTTGAAATGACACCATTCAGCGGAACTGGAACTGGACTTTTCGTTGCTGTAGATGCTGCTGGAAATATTGTTTCAACATTCACGAACGCTTATAATTTCATTGGACTTTCTGGTGTTTACAAAATCTATGCTTTCGGTTATACTGGAACTTTGAACACTTCGACTATAGCGGCTGGACAACCATTCGCGGGTATTTCAGCCAGCGAATGTATTTCTGTAAGTACGACTTTTGTTACTGTAACCATGAACGTTTGTTCAGGCTGTATTGGTGGGACAGTTGCCGGAAACGGAACGCAGACGAATATATCTGTTAATCAAGATGCCAATGCAGATTTACTTAATCTCACGAATACTTCAACATCTAACTCGGATACTTATGTATACGCACTGACCGATGCGAATGACAGCTTCATTCAATGGGTGGCTCCTAATTTCGACTTCAACACACTTGCTATCGGAACATATCACGTTTGGGGAATTTCATATGAAGGCACATTAACAAATCCTGCAGTTGGTTCAAACGTGAATACGGCTGTTGCTTCAACTTGTTTAGCCCTTTCGAGCAACTCTATTTCGGTAACTTTAATTCAGATTGCAAATGTTGTAATTAATGAATTAAATGCTGACAATCCTGGTGGACCAGACACCGCTGAATTCATTGAATTATATGGTCCTGCGAACGCTTCTTTAGACGGACTTGTAATGGTATTCTATGACGGACAAACGGGTGTTTCATACGCTGCTTATGATCTTGACACCTACACGACAAACGCTCAAGGTTTCTTCGTGATTGGAAATGTTGGAGCTGCAAACGTTGGATTAACTATTCCCAACGGATCGTTACAAAACGGAGGCGATGCGATTGCGATGTACATTGGAAATGCAACAGCCTTCCCAAACGGAACCGCGCCAACTGACGCCAATATGGTTGATGCTATGGTGTACGGAACTGGAGATGCAACAGCAACAAACTTAATCACAGGATTGGGTCTTGATGTTATGATACCGGGCTATGCTCAATTCGATGAGACTGCGCAAACAAATGGAATTGATCTGACACAATCTCGTGTTCCAGATGGCGGACCTGCTTTCATTAATACCAATGTGGTTCTTCAAGAATTAACTCCTGGCACATATAACGTTGTCATCCTAGGATGTATTGATCCAACTGCATGTAACTTCAATGGAGAGGCTACGGTGAATGACAATTCATGTGTACTTCCCGGTGGCGCATGCGACGACGGAAACGCAGGAACAGTTAACGATGTATATGATGCGAATTGCAACTGTGCCGGAACAGCGCTTCCTGCAGGATGTATGGATGTTACCGCTTGTAACTATAACCCAAATGCACAATTCGACAATGGATCTTGTGCATTCCCAGGTAGCACATGCGACGACTTAGATCCAAACACCATCAACGACGTTTACGACGCAAACTGCCTTTGCGTTGGGACTTCTGGTGTTCTTGGATGTATGAATTTGAATGCATGTAACTACAACGCTGCAGCCACGTTAGACGATGGATCTTGCTTGTTCATTGGGACATCTTGCGATGATGGCGATTCGAACACTGTGAACGATGCCATTGACTTGTCATGCAATTGCGTTGGGATAATCATTGGAGTTAACGAAGTCGAAGGATTGAATGCGATTAGCGTATTCCCTAATCCTTCTCAAAACAGCTTCACTGTATCGTTCAACAGCACAGTGACTGAGGCCATTCAATTGCGTGTTACAGATATTACTGGAAAAACAATTCACACTGAAAGAAAAGGTATTCAAATTGGAAAAAATACTTTCACGCTTCCATCTGAAAATTGGTCAAATGGTATCTACATTCTTCAAATCAACAATGAGGAAACTAGTGTTCAAATGCAATTGATGAAAAACTAAATCATCTGATTTATCACAGAAAAGGGCTTCCTTCAGGAAGCCCTTTTTAAATTTGAACAATGGAAATGAAAGACATTCAAACCAAAGAAGACCTTGCGCTGCTTGTAGACTTGTTTTACAACCGTGTTCTTCAAGATGAAAAACTTGCACACTTCTTTGCACATTTG
>JBJOON010000161.1:0-4249 GCA_046051235.1 Bacteroidota bacterium | reverse complement strand
TATTCGTTAATGCGGCTTCCATTTAATTTCGGGGAGATGAGTAAAGATCGTTCTTCGGAAATACTAATTGCCCCGCGATCTAATGCCCAATGATGAATCTTGCACAAAGCAATGCCGTTGGTTACATGATCATCTCCGAAATGCTGAATGGGTTTAACATGACAAGCATCTATGCCAATGAGCGCATCGCCTAAGCGAATGGATTGTCCGCAAATGGCGCACTGTCGCTCATAACTATCTAAAACTTCTTCCACAAACAATCGGCCTCTACGTTGTTTTTGAACTTCTTGAATAATGGTTTCGTTCATGATGCCTACCAAACCTAAATCGCGAAGCAAGTCTTCGTGATAAGCTTCAGGCCAGAATTCATGCAACAGTTGCCAAATCAACTCTTTTGCGTGCTGAACATTTTGAAGGTAGTTAAAGAAATTGTCTTCAAATTTTGCAACAGACTCTAACGCTTCAGCGCGAGTGACGGAATCGGGATTCTTAAGATCTCGTTTATCTATGGAACATTTCCAAAGAGTAGGGCTACTTCCCAAATAAACAAACGGATATTCGGGTTTTAATGATTTAGTGTTCTTCAGACCGTACCTGCTCAACAGCAATTTCAAATGATCTTCAATGTCTCTGAATTTGAATTCGTTTTTATTTCCGTTTATTACATCGGCAATAGTGAGTAATAACAGCAAAGGCTTGTGCAACGAAACAACCGCGCCTTTTTTGTTGACTTTAATTTTTGCTAATTCTTCAGAGTAGTTGAGCATGGGGTAAATTTAGTAATTAAAGATTCTACCCAACCCCCAACTTCTTTCCTTCTTCCAAAAGCAAAGCGGGTGGAGGAGTTTCAATGCTCCAGGTAATACTCATAGGCTTGCGGCCTTCGTGCTGGATGTAATTCAACTTACCACAAAACACAAAGCCCATAGTAACTCCGTTTTCGTCGGATGAAGATTCACGGACGAATAAGAGAATGTCTTTATTATTCAAGCGCTGGTTAATGTACGATTGTCCAACCGGACTCTCGGGCGATGTGCTGTTCTGACTCTGCCAATGAAACAGCTTGTCGTTTATGAAATAGTCATGATACATTGTACTTGAATTGAACTTGCCGTCGTTCTTATACAAGGTGACAAATAGAATTTCAGTATTGTGGTTTTTAATTCGGTAAACACCTTCGCGACTGCTCGCTTGCTTGTCTAATGAACTCTCTGAAAACGCTGCCAATATCTGATTTCGAGTATACCTTCCGTGAAGCATAAGCGCATGTGGAAGTTTCAATGAAATAGACTTTTCAATGCACTCTACTTTTTCCAAACGATAGGATAAGTAATCAATCGCTTCTTCTTTAATGGCGGTATCTGAGAAATAGGTAAGAAGTAGATTTTTTAATTCACGGAAGTTCTGTACCATTGGAGCAGCATCGAACAAGTCTATGTATAGCATAAGCAATTGCTGTTCGGTTTTTACGTCAGATTCATTGACAGATACACCGGAAATAAATTTCAAAACAAATTCAAAATAACTCTTTGAATCTGACGCCAACCAAGTGTTACCAAACGTTCGTGCAAGCTTTTCGCTGAATTCATTTCGAACAAAATCTTTTCCTTCTAATTTATTTTTCAATTCGAAAAACAACTGCTTCGATTTGTAAAGGGCATACAATTCAATACCCATGTACTCGCAAAAATTCTTCAATGTAAACGGAACGTCATAGTCCTGCCTGAACCGCTCCATTGCTTTTAAAAGCGATTTCTCACCGGCACCATAGGCGTTCTGAATGTTTCGCAGAATTGTTTCTTTCGCAGTTTCTTCCAGCGTTATAGAACATCCCAAAGGCAGGTGAGGGAAGTCGTTCAAGAGCTCTTCCTTCACTTTGGTATGCGTCTTTCCCAACATAGCTCGGAACTTATGTTCGAAGCTGTATTCGGCATGCTGCTGCCCCACGAAATCTAAAACCGTTAGACATGTTTTGTCTTCATGCAAACGCAATCCTCTTCCAAGCTGCTGAAGGAATACAGTTAAACTTTCAGTCGGATGTAAAAAAAGAAGCGTATCAATTTCTGGAATGTCAACCCCTTCATTGAAAAGATCAACCACAAACAAATAATTGATTTCGCCTTTTCTTAATTGCTGAACGTAGAGTTTTCGGGCTTCACCGTTATCTGAATGCAGGTAAGCTGCTCTTAATCCCTTGGCCTGAAATTCCTTCGCCATGAATTCAGCATGCTTTTTTGAAACGCAATAGCCAAGCGCTTTCACAGACTGAAAATCGCCTAAGTATTTTTGACAGTTTCGAAGAATGTCTAAAACACGACGATTGTCTTCGCTATAGATCTTCTCTAATTCAGAAATATCATAGCGTCCTCTTCGCCAAGAAACACGACTAATATCTAACTGCTCTGATATTCCGAAATATTGAAAAGGACAAAGTAACTTTTGATTGAGCGCATCGGGCAATCTAATTTCAGCAGAGATCGCGTGACCAAAATATTTAGAAATGTCTTCACCGTCATGACGCTCGGGTGTTGCGGTTAGACCCAGAAGAATTTTCGGTGTGAAGTAATTCAGTAGCGACTGGTATGAAGAAGCGGCGCTGTGATGAACTTCATCTATAACAATGTAATCGTAAAAGTCAGGAGCCAATTGAATTTCTTTGATACGATTGTTCATGGTCTGAATAGACACGAATAATTGATTGTAACTCTTCGGCGTTTGTCCACTGAACCACAGTTCTCCGAAATCGTTATTCTTCAACACTTGTCTGAAAGTATAACACGCTTGTCGCAGAATTTCTTCGCGATGAGCAACAAAAAGAAATTTCGCAGTTGGATTTTCTTTTAAGAACCGTTTAAAGTCAAAGGCCGAGATAACGGTTTTTCCAGTTCCCGTAGCTGCAACCACAAGGTTTTTATTTTCTCCGCGGTCTCTGCAATCTTGCAGTTGATCGAGTATCTGCTGTTGAAAAGGAAAAGGCGAGAGGTCGAAGAATTTCGAAATGTCATCGTCGCTCTTTTTCATTTTGCCTTTCTCTAACGCGTGCTGCAATTTCTCGCGATGAAGCGCTGGATCGTACAATTCAAAATTCACATCGTTCCAATAGGTCTCGAAAGTGCTTCTGCATTTGGAAATGATGTGTGGTATTTCCTGTTGTGTAACTTTCAAATTCCATTCAAGTCCATTGGTTAAAGCGGAGCGACTCAAATTTGAAGACCCGATATAAGCGGTGTGAAATCCTGTATTGCGCATAAACAAATAGGACTTCGCATGCAATCGTTCTTGATTGGTGTTGAATGAAATTTTAATTTCAACATTGCTAAATTTAGAAAGGAAGTCAATTGCTTTTAAATCGGTTGCGCCCATGTACACCGTGCAAATAATTTTCACGGGTTTATTGGCTGCTTCAAGTTTGCGCAACACCTGCTCGAAAAGACGCACTCCTTCAAACTTCAAGAAAGACACTAACCACCACACTTCATCGGAGGTGAGCATTTCTTTTTTGAGTTCGCTTTCAAGGCTTGGCGTGTGCTTACTTCCGTTGAATAGAGCCGATTCTGAAAGTCCTGTTATTGGAAACGTTTCTTTGATGTGCTCTTTTAAATTCGTCTGTGCGAAGGTCGATTTGTGAAAGAATGCTTTAAGAATTTCTCCTTTTGTGGTAATCTGATCATCGATGAATTCAGGATCTTCCAAAAACTTCGAGGTTAATTGTACGAGCTCGTTGGAAAAGTCTATGAGTTTCTTTTTTGCTTTTTCGTCGCTCTCCTCAGCTATCTGATTCAGCGCGCGATTCAAGATATCTTGAAAATATCTTGAAATGAAACCAGGTCCATCTGCTTTATTGAACGATTCAATGAGAAAAGTTTTATCGGTCTCATTTTCCAGGGAAGCCGCAATGGCTTCGGTCATTATCTTTTCGTAAAACCCTTCTTTCATTTTGTTTGAATATAATTAAGAACAATAGGCACATCAGCTTCAGCCCAATTGAGGTTCAGTAAATCTTCTTTCTTCACCCAGCGCAATTCTGCATGTTCGGCAGCAACAGGAATTTCATTGTTTTGAATAACGCATCTGAAAGGAATAAGTCGAATAACTTTTTCAGGCACATAGGAATAATCAGATATCGGCAGTGAATCTGTAATTTCAATGGAAACATTCAACTCCTCTTTAATTTCACGAATCAGTGCGTCTTCGGGAAGCTCATTTAATTCAAGCTTTCCACCAGGAAACTCCCATTTTCCCGGCAGCG
>JBJOON010000160.1:0-4312 GCA_046051235.1 Bacteroidota bacterium | reverse complement strand
TCCAAACAGCCCTACCCAACGTGTTGGTGGAGATATCACTGACAAGTTCGAAAAGGTAACGCACAAGAGTCCAATGCTTTCGCTTTCGAATTCATACAACCAAGAAGAAATTCAAGATTGGGCGGAACGTGCCATTGAATTGGCCGGTAAGCCAATTGAGTTTGTGATGGAATTGAAGTATGATGGAGTGGCTATTGCGCTTTGGTACAAGAACGGTCAGCTGGAACGCGCCGTAACACGTGGTGATGGATCTGTAGGTGAAGATGTGACCACAAACGTTCGAACAATCTCAAGTATTCCGCTTCAACTGAAAGGCGACTTCCCTGCAGAATTTGAAATTCGTGGGGAAATATTTATGCCGAAAGGTATCTTTCAAAAATTAAATGAAGAACGCGCCGAAGCCGGTGAAGAATTATATGCAAATCCAAGAAACACCGCCGCAGGAACGTTAAAGCAACAAGATTCAAAGGCGGTTGCAAAGCGTAAGCTCGATTGCTTCTTGTATTTCGTTTTGAATAGTTCATCAACCATTGAAACACACAGCGAACGTGTGAATCACGCGAATACATGGGGATTCAAAACACCGGACTCTTCCAAACGAATGATTGAAACTACCTCATCAGTGGAGGGAATAATGTCGTTCATTTCCTATTGGGACGCGCACCGCGGCGATCTTCCTTTTGAGATCGATGGAATTGTGATTAAAGTGAATGAAGTTCAATTGTGGGATGAATTGGGCATGACAGCTAAAAGTCCACGTTGGGCCGTTGCATACAAATTCAAGGCTGAAAGTATTAGCACGAAGCTGTTAAGCATCATCTATCAAGTTGGAAGAACAGGAGCCATTACGCCAGTAGCGAACCTCTCTCCTATTCAATTGGCTGGAACTACTGTCAAGCGCGCATCGCTTCACAATGCAGATCAGATTGAGAGATTGGATATTCGCGAAGGTGATTTTGTTTGGGTGGAAAAAGGAGGTGAAATTATTCCGAAGGTTACGGCTGTAGATACAACGAAACCGCGGGGAGCCGAAAGCATGCATGAATACATTTCGAAATGTCCTGAATGCGGAACTCCTCTCGTTCGTTTAGAAGGAGAAGCTTTGCACTATTGTCCAAATGACACTCAATGTCGTCCACAACTCATTGGCAAACTCGAACACTTCATTGCCAGAAAAGCAATGAATATTGAAGGTTTGGGAACTGAAACAGTAGCCGGATTGCTTGCTTCAGGATTAATAAATGATGCAGGAGATTTGTATTCATTGACCTATGAACAGTTAATAGGATTGGAATTTCAAGTTGGTGAAGAAGGAGAAGAAATAAAGAAGCGGTCACTTCAAGCCAAGAGCGTAGAAAATTTATTGAAGGGTTTGGAGCAAAGCAAGCAAGTTCCATTTGAACGTGTTTTGTTTGCATTGGGAATTAGACATGTTGGTGAAACCGTTGCGAAGAAAATTGCACGAGCAGTTAAATCGTTAGAAAATCTAAAGACACTTTCATTTGAAGATCTTCGAGCAATCGAGGAAGTTGGTGAAATTATCGCACGGTCTATTCAAGACTGGATTTCGAACGAAAAACATATGGTTGTCTTGAGTAAACTAGTTGAAGCAGGACTTCAATTCAGTGTGAATGAGCAAGACGATGTATTGTTATCGAATTCATTGGAGGGAAAAAGCATAGTGGTTAGTGGAACATTCGAAACGTTTTCACGTGATGGCATTAAGGAATTCATTGAACAACACGGAGGTAAAGTGGTCGGAAGTATTTCTTCTAAAACAACATTCGTGGTTGCTGGAGCCGATATGGGTCCTGCAAAATTGAAGAAAGCAGAAGACTTGAAAGTTCCAATAATCTCAGAACAAGATTTAAGAAATCTTACTAATTAGATCACAAGTAATCCCAAGATCATAAAGAACACAAGCTGCGCTATTCCATATAAAACAGCTGTTCTATTCTGATTTCTAAAGTGTGAGTAACTGTATAAACCAAAAACGAAAGATACTCCGAACCATCCGATGAAGTTTTCCAATGGTGCGTAATTCAAATGCGTAAAAGACCAAAAGTCAAATTGAGGAGCTAGTACTTCCAACAATAAATCAAACATGGTCATAATGGTTGCAACTGATATTGCCGAAAAAAAGCGATTGTTAACTCCTATGTAGTGAGTGGTTAATTGTTGAGCAACCATGATGAGCACAGCCCAATTCACACCAATGATTAAGGGTACATCGAATAATTTCCATCCTAAATTCTCTCCATAGGTATAGGTTCCAAATAGGTTTCCTGATTTAACTCCATATAGTTCTATTAAGTAGGCTAGCACGGCAATTACAATGAATGCTACGATACGTGATGATCTGTATTTTTCATATCGAAGAAATACAACCAATGAACTCACTAAAATTATAATGGGCGTTGCTGGAAGAAACCAATCGGGTAAAAAGTACACACCAATGATTCCAAAAAAGTGAACCAAAACAATCCAAAGAATTGCGAAGGCTTTCAGTTTTTTATTCTTGTGAAATTCTATTGACATAGTTGAGTTAGTGTATCAGGTCCGACATGGTTTTTGCTGATAAAATAGCAAGAGGAACTCCTCCGCCCGGGTGGACACTTCCACCTACGAAATATAACCCTTTTATTCGCGATGAGTCATTGGCATGACGGAAGAAGGCTGCGCTAGCGGAGTTCGAAGCATTTCCATAAAGCGCACCCAAATGAGAAGATGTATCTTCTTGAATACCACGGGGAGTCCAAATGTGTTCGCAACAAATTTTATCTTCAATCTTATCTCCCACCATACTCTCCAATTTCTGAATAATATTTTCTCTGGCTTTCTCAACTATTTTGTCCCAGTCTTGTCCTTTGTTATTCGGAGCGTTCACCATAACAAACCAATTCTCTCCATTTGTTGGAGCGTCAGTCGGAATGTGTTTTGAAGTAACATGTACATACACAGTTAAGTCGTTGGCTAGGGTATCCTCTTCAAATATATTCTGAAATTCCTTATTATAATTGCCTGAAAAAAATATGTTATGAATATTTAATGATTTGTTTACATAGTTCTTGAGCCCCCAATAGAAGATAAGTGCAGATGAAGATTTTTCTTGCTTTAATATCACTTTTGGTTCTCTTTCATAAGGTATAAGTTTTTTGTAAGTTGGATAAACATCCATATTGCTGACAATCAAATCAGCCTTTTCAATTTGGTTCTTTTCCAATCGAATACCCGCAGCCCTTCCCTCTTCAATAATTATTTCATTCACCTTACCATTGAAAATAAACTCAACGTTTTGTCGCTTCGCTAATTCAAACAACTGATGGGTAATGTCATACATTCCTTTGTTTGGAATAAATGCGCCTATTCCCTGCTCTACATGCGGCAGTAATTGCATAAGAGCAGGTGTCTTGTATGGACTACTTCCGTTGTAAGTAGCGTACCGTTGGAAGTATTGAATTGTTTTAGGGTTTTTAAAATATTTCTTAAGTTGAACAGTGTATGTTCCGAATAACGGCAATTGCGGGATTCGCGAGATTCCCTGCCAAAATTCTTTTATCCGATACAATCTTGAAAGTTTAAGTGGACGCTCAAGAAACAAAGGTGCTGTTGTATTGTATATGAATTCAGCTTTAGAAAAAAACGCCCGAACTTTATCTTCGTCTTCACCAAAAGCTTGAACTATTGCTTTAATGTTTTCTTCTTTATTTCCTTTTGCTTCGAATTGAAAACCGTCTGGATAAAAATATTTACATAAAACGGGAAGCTCTGAATAAGTAAAATGATCTCTCATTTTTTCACCGCATAGTTCAAAAAGTTCTTCAACGTATTGAGGCAACGTAAACAAGCTTGGTCCTCTGTCGAATCTATACTCCCCCATTCTGAATTCCGAAAGTTTGCCGCCAGGATGATCCGATGATTCAAAAATCTTCACTGCATATCCTTTTCGCGCTAGACGAATTGCAGCAGCAATGCCGCCTATACCCGCACCTATAACTATTGCTTTCTTCATTGTAATGTAGCAAAGAAAAAAAGAAATGGGCTAAAATGTACAATTCCATTTTCATTTTTAAAATAGATGTGTATATTTGCACCCCATTTATGGCGAGGTAGCTCAGCTGGTTAGAGCGTGCGATTCATAATCGCAAGGTCTTGGGTTCAAGCCCCAATCTCGCTACTTTTTAAACCCTTCGATACTTTCGAAGGGTTTTTCGTTTTTATTGTTGTACTTTTGCGCCCAAATTAAGAAACGCGCAATGCAAAAAATTAGAAACATCGCAATTATCGCTCACGTTGACCACGGTAAAACTAC
>JBJOON010000159.1:0-4325 GCA_046051235.1 Bacteroidota bacterium | reverse complement strand
GAAGGCAATAGGGAACTGCGAAAGGCGCCAAAAAAAGGCGCTTAAATCGTCTAGCCAAACATTAATCTGATCTCCCATTTGCGCGGCAAAGATATATCCACAAAAGAAATTCTATCTTTGAAAAATGAATCAGCAAGTAGATCTTACAACCAAACTTGGAATTTTAGGAGGCGGACAGCTCGGCAGAATGCTCATTCAAGAAGCCGTTAACTTCAACATTCACATCTCTGTATTAGACCCTGCGGTTAACGCACCCTGCGCTGACCTTGCAAATAATTTTGTAGTTGGAAATTTCAACGACTACCAAACGGTGCTCGATTTCGGAAAAACAGTTGATGTTCTGACCATCGAAATTGAACACGTCAACATTGAAGCACTCGAAGAACTTGAGCGAATGGGGAAAAAAGTATTCCCTAGACCAAGGGCCCTTCGCACCATTCAAGACAAAGGCCTTCAAAAGCAATTTTACAAGGCGAATGATATTCCAACCGCTCCTTTCCACCTAATCGATAACGCAAAAGATGCGTTGTTGTTTAAAGAAAAAGGACCATTCATGCAGAAGCTTCGCAAAGGCGGATACGACGGAAAAGGCGTAACACCACTTCGCACAGAAGCCGAGTTTAACGGGGCTTTCAATGCGCCAAGTGTATTGGAAGAATTTGTTCCTTTCGTGAAAGAACTTGCGGTTATTGTTGCTCGAAATGAAAGCGGAGAAATAGCCACCTTCCCTTTGGTTGAAATGGAATTCAATCCGGAAGCGAACTTGGTAGAATTCATTTTCTCTCCTGCCAACGTGAGCATTGATATTGAAAATAACGCGAAGAAAATCGCAACCGACATCGCTAACAAACTTGAACACGTTGGTCTCTTAGCCATTGAATTATTCCTCACCGAAGATGGAAATATTTTGGTGAATGAAATCGCTCCACGCCCGCACAACAGCGGTCACCACACCATAGAAGCGTGCTTCGTTTCGCAATACGGCATGCACCTTCGCGCTATCCTGAATATGCCGTTAGGCAGCACAGGACTTCGTACCCCAGCTGTTATGATTAACCTCTTGGGTGAAAAAGGATTCGAAGGAAAAGCGCGCTACGAAAACATTGAGGAAGTCCTTCACACCGAAGGTGCTTACATTCATTTATATGGAAAGGAAGATACCAAGCCCTTCCGAAAAATGGGACACATTACGGTGTGCAATACGAATCTTGAAGAAGCTAAGGATATTGCCAGACGATTCTTAAAAGAAGTAAGGGTTGTATCCTCCGCTCCGCGTTAGGGCTCAACCCAATCGCCATATTCCTTAATCAGCGAAATAAGCTCATCAACAGCTTGTGCTTCGTCGATGTTCTTTTTCACTACATTCTTTTCTTTGTAGAGCGTAATCTTTCCGACACCGGTTCCAACATAGCCGTAATCGGCATCTGCCATCTCGCCTGGACCGTTAACAATACATCCCATAATTCCGATCTTCACACCCTTTAAATGCGAAGTGCGTGAGCGAATCTTAGCCGTAGTCTCTTGAAGATCGAAAAGCGTTCTTCCGCAACTCGGACAAGAAATATATTCCGTGCGAGAAATACGCGTGCGAGTTGCCTGAAGAATTCCAAACGCTATCGCGTTCGATTTCGCTAACGACGAATGTGTATTTGAAATAAGTACGCCGTCGCCCAATCCGTCTAACAACAAGGCTCCCACGTCGGTCGACGAATAAAGCGTATACGCTTCTTCATCTAAATCATATTTCGAAGAAAGCACAACCGGACAGGTTACGCCGTGATTCATTAATCTGAAAATCGCTGTTCTTCTGTGTTGAACAGCGCACTCATGCGAAGACTGCAACAACAAGACAACAGTAGCGTCTGACTTCAACACAGAAAGAAACGCCTCGGTCAAATCTTCCAATTCCACTTCAACAAAATTCAACTCACCCGAACGTTCATTCGGTTGCGTGTATTCACTTGCTGAAAGAACCGGATAATGACGGTCTCTATTTTTATGTTGAAGCCATGTGGCGTGCTCCATAACCACACCAAGGGTTCCAGGAATTTCAAAATTCACAGGGTTCTTTCCAACAAACAAATAGTCACACGCTGAATCAGACAAATTCCATTTGTCCATATCAACAGAATACGCATATCCAACAGCAAAAAGAGAGGCCGCTGTTATTGTTTCGCGATTAGAATAATCTGCGAAAACGCGCGGAACATTCTTTCCACCCACATTCAAAACTTCATGCGTATGCCTTCTTGAATAAGCGAAAAAATCAATCGGAACTTCTTCCTTCGGAATGTGAGATTCTGAATTTCTATTCGCGTAACGATCTACCAATAACTTCGCCACCGGCATCTCCGCTTCAGGCGCTTCTGTTAATGAAACACGAACGGTGTCGCCAATGCCGTCTTCCAACAAAGCACCAATTCCAATGGCCGATTTAATTCTTCCATCTTCACCATCGCCCGCTTCTGTAACACCCAAGTGAAGTGGAAAAACTTCTCCGGTTTCCAACAGCGTTTGAACCAACAAACGATAGGCTTGCACCATCACTTGCGGATTAGACGCCTTCATGGAAATAACCAAATTCTTATAGTTGCAATCGAGGCAAATGCGAATGAATTCCATCGCCGACTCAACCATACCTTCAGGGGTATCTCCGTATCTGCTGAGAATACGATCGGAAAGCGAACCGTGATTCGTTCCAATACGCATAGCCGTTCCGTGCTCTTTACAAATTTCAACCAGCGGAATAAACCGATCGCGAATACGCTTCAATTCAGCAGCGTATGATTCGTCGGTGTAAACAATCTCTTCGAACTTCTTTTTATCGGCGTAATTTCCCGGATTCACGCGAACTTTCTCTACAATGCGAGCTGCTATTTCTGCAGCATTCGGAGTGAAGTGAATGTCGGCCACTAGCGGAGTGTTGTAACCCAACTTGTGAAGTTCTTCGCGAATGTTCTGCAAATTTTCTGCTTCGTTTTTACTCGGTGCAGTAATTCGAACCAACTCACAACCCGCTTCAATCATACGAATGCTCTCAGCAACGGTTGCTTCAGTATTCATCGTATCTGCAGTGGTCATCGATTGCACACGAATAGGTGCGTCGCCTCCCATGGTTAATTCACCAATGGTAACAGGAAGCGTCTTAATGCGCTTGTACCCAAATAAATCTTCGCAGAATGGTTTCATTACTCGGTAAGCTTGCTCATTTCTTCGTTCATCTGAGACTCCAATGCTTGAGTTAGAGAATCAGCATCGTTTTGTAACTTATTGAAAGATTCTTCCAATTCCTTTGTAAGGATATCAATGTATTTTCCGTCTTTGATGCACTCTTTCGTTTGGTCGTTAATATCGCTAGCCTTGTAATCTGCCTTCGGAAATTTCTCAGCAATCTTTGCTGAAACGCAATCGCAAATCTTCACTCCATCTTCTTTGGTGTAAAGGCTTCCAACTGTTTTTCCGCATTCCGCTTTTACTTCAGCGCGCTTCTCGTCGTTCCATCCACCGCATGATGAAAGACCTACTGCTATTGCTACAAATAATATTACTTTTTTCATGTTGAATTATTTTAGTTTACAAGTTTAATACTCTTTTACTTTTTGAAAACACGTTCATCTACCAATTTGTTCTTATTGGCCAATTGTCCGCATGCCGCGTCGATATCCTTTCCGCGTGAGCGACGAACATTCACAATCATGTTCTTGCTTTCCAAGAACTTCGCAAACGCCTCTACACGCTCAGGACTGGCCTGCTGAAACTCACCGTCGTCAATCGGATTGTATTCAATGATATTTATTTTAACCGGAAGCTGCTTCGAAAATTCAGCAAGCTCTCTCGCATCTTGAATCGTATCGTTGAAGTCTTTGAAAATGATGTACTCGAACGTAATACGTGTGCCTGTTGCTTCATGGAAATACTTCAACGCTTCAGACAATGCAGCCAAGTTATTCGACTCATTAATGTCCATGATCTTGTTGCGTTTCTCGTCATTCGCCGCGTGCAGCGAAAGCGCCAGGTTGAACTTCACCTTGTCGTCGCCCAACTTCTTAATCATCTTGGCTATTCCCGCTGTGCTAACCGTAATGCGCTGTGGCGACATGCCCAATCCTTCAGGGCTCGTAATCCACTGAATAGAAGTCATCATGCTCTTGTAATTCAGCAAAGGCTCACCCATGCCCATATACACGATGTTTGTCAATGGAGTGTTGTAACGCGTAAGCGCCTCGTTGCGCAAATAATTCACCTGGTCGAAGATTTCACCACCAGTCAAATTACGCATCATCTTAAGCTTTCCTGTAGCACAAAACTTACACGCTAAGCTGCAG
>JBJOON010000158.1:0-4354 GCA_046051235.1 Bacteroidota bacterium | reverse complement strand
TAGATCCGCATTTAGGTTTTTACAAAGGGAAACAATATTTGCCGGAAGAAAAGAATAACTTCGGTATATTCCTAGATTCATCTCCCGACCGATGGGGACGCATGCTCATGCGAAGAAGAGAGGCGTGGTTAGCCCATGAAGAAAAAAGAGAGGAGAGGGTTCTACTAGAAAGCGATTTATTATTGGGTGTTTTTGACGGTCATCGGATGGGGGGAATTCGATTTAAACTGAATCCAGAAGGTCCGTTTATGAACGATCAAAAGAAAATGGCAACTCCACCTTGGACTTCTCTTCGGGAACTAGAAAATGCAAGTTTGCAACTAGAAAAAGAAGACGCTATAAATGATCCTGAATACGCGAAATGGTTAAGTGTTTTAATTGATCCCGGTTCTTCGCTTGGTGGCGCAAGGCCCAAAGCGAGTGTTGTTGATGAAAAAGGACATTTGTGGATAGCGAAATTTCCAAGTTCAAGAGACGAGAAAAACTCAGGTGCGTGGGAAATGGTTCTAAATCAGTTAGCAGATGCCTGCGGTATAGTTGTTTCAGAAGCCAAATTGCAAAAAATTTCAGGAAGACATCATACATTTTTATCCAAGCGTTTCGATAGAACCAAGAGTGGCGAACGAATTCATTTTGCTTCAGCTATGACACTTCTTGGATATCACGATGGTGCCGATCACACTGAAGGAGTTGGTTACCTTGATTTAGTGGGGTTCATCATGCAACACAGCGCTGCAGCTAAGGAAGATCTTGAACAACTTTGGCGAAGAGTCGTGTTCAATATTTTAGTTTCGAATACAGATGACCATCTGCGTAACCACGGTTTTATTTTAGCTTCAGAAGGATGGAGATTATCGCCTGCTTATGATATGAATCCAAATGAATGGGGTAATGGTCTCACGTTAAATATTTCAGAAAATAGCAATGCTCAGGAAATCTCATTGGCCATAGAAACGGCTAGTCTTTATCAATTGAAGAAAGAAAATGCAGAGGCTATTCTTCAGGAAATGCAGCATCAAATTTCAAATTGGCGAAATGTTGCTAAGAAGTTTGGAATTAGTAATTCAGAAATAGATCAGACGAAACGGGCGTTTCGGTAAAATCATATCTTTATTAGAATATTTCCCTATCGAATCAAATAATTTCTCTTCTTCTGGTACATCATCAAATATCCTCTCTTGTTCGCTTCAGATAAAAAGGAACGACCAATCAATGTTTCAATTAGTTGATGTTTCTCGAGATAGGGGAGCATGATTTTTTCAATGCGATTTTCTGAAACACCTACGCGTCTTGCAAACTCAAAGAAATCACTTTTGCAAGGGTGGTTGTTCTTTTTGTATTCCTCGCTTTTGAAATTGTCAGCAAATAGCCCATGGTCGAGTGCAAAATCAGAATCGTCGACATGCATTTTAGTGTTCAGTAAATCGTATATCGGACTTAAGAGATAATCGCCCTTCGAGGATTCGAGCAACGAGAAGTTTTTCAAGTGTGCATCGCCATTCGAAAACAAAAAGTTGAATAACACAACTGAGAAATATTTCTCAATTTCAACACGCCAAGCGGAAACGTGTTTTTGAATAAGCAGTCCAGCTTCCTCATAACTAAATTCATATTTGAAATTAGGCCCAGCATTGTCATGCGTTCTTCCCGCCAATGTTGCGAAATCTTCCTTCCCCCATTTACTGCCGTCGTCTTTTACATCAAAACGTTTGGTAATGTATGCAGGAGTGCCGTTTTTAAAGAAGATCATTGCGTTTTCAGCTGTATTAATTCCAAACACTTGCTTGGCAATCTGCATTGTCAGATGTTCATTAGCAGGAACCTGATCGACTTTTTTTAAATCTCGAGGAATCGGCTTCAGAATATATGTTCCCTGCTCCCCTTCATGAGTTAAACGAAGCACATTCTTCTCTAACACAAAACTCAACTTTTCTTGTACCCCCGATATTGAAATGCGTTTGCGGTTTTCCATAAACTGTTCTGCCACATCTTCGTTTTGCTGCGGCTGATCGTAAGGCAAAACATGACTTACTTTTTTTCCATTGAAGAGATTGCGAAGACATCCAGGACTATAGGAAGAAAAATCTTCCGATAAAGTTCCTGGACAATATTTTAGCTCGTGAATGTTCATTTCGTAGTAATTGGTTTTACGGTAACAGCACCTATGGTATCGTATTGAGCCGTAGCTGCGAGCAGGCCGAAATTGTCATTCTCGTCTATCCTCAACTGTAGGCTTTGCAGTTTTCTATTCACGCCCTCACTGAGCATGTTGAAGAAAAAGGGAAACAAGTATTCACTGGTGTATTCCTTTTGTGATTTGGGCAGGGTTAGGCTGACAGAAGGTTTGTTTTCATCTAAAAAATATTGATCTTCATATCTGAAAATATAGTGTTTGCGATTTTCTTCAATGAGCAATCCAGCTAAAATTCCAGAGCGGTATATTTCTAATGTGCGCATTCAATTAGGGTTTCTTTTTTACTTGAAAGGTCAGCTCCATTCCAAGAACTTCGGCCAATTTATTCAGCACATCTATCGATGGATTTCCCATTCCGTTTTCCAATTTGTACAACGTGTTTATGCTTATTTGAGCTAAATCAGCCAGGTGAGGTTGGGTTATTCCCAATTCCTTACGTCTGATTTTTATAGATTCGCCGAGGTTTGATACTAACATTATAATATGATTTCAGAGTTAAAAGTATGAATATTAATTGAAAAAAAACAAGATAAACACATTTTAATGTGGTATTGAGGTAAGTGTCGTGCAGTGTATTGGTAAAAGCAAGAGAATCCACATTTTAGTGTGTTTTTTAATTCGTCAGGGTATAGAACTTACTGTTTAACAAACCTAAATCAAAATCTCATTACATTTAGACATGAGATATTTAGTCCTTTTCCTTTTATTGCCGTTTGTATCACTCGGACAGCAAACCATTAACGAAACCATGCAGCACGATGGAATAACTCGCAGCTATACGCTGTACGTTCCAGCAAGCTATGTTCCAGGTACACCTGTACCTTTGGTATTGAATTTTCACGGTTATACCAGCACGGCGTTTGAACAATTCTATTACGGAGATTTTCGTGCAATAGCGGATACTGCTGGTTTTCTGATCGTAGCCCCTATGGGAACACTCGACGGAACAGGAGCAACGTATTGGAATTCAGGTTGGGGTGGAACCGTGGACGACATTGGTTTCACCAGTGCGTTGATCGACGAGATTGCTTCCACCTATTCGGTGAATTTAAATCGTGTTTACAGCACCGGTATGTCAAACGGCGGATTCATGAGTTACACGCTTGCCTGTTCACTCAGTGATCGCATTGCAGCCATTGCTTCGGTAACAGGTTCCATGAATGTGGGACAAGATCAAACCTGCAATGCTACACATCCAACTCCAGTTATGGAAATTCACGGGACAGCGGATACCACTGTCCCTTATGACGGACAAACATTTATGGAAGCCATTCCAAACGTCTTATCGTTTTGGGTGAACTTCAACAATTGCAATGCAACTCCGGTAGTCACAGATGTTCCAAATACCAATCTTACCGACGGATGCACCGCCGTTCATTACTTCTACGATGGAGGTACTACAGGTGTTGATGTTGAACATTACAAGATTATCGATGGTGGACATACATGGCCAGGTTCAATCTTTACCATCGGTGTTACAAACAACGACTTCAGCGCTTCAAAAAAAATATGGCAGTTCTTCCTTCAATACGACATTAACGGAAGAATACAAGCCAATTCAGTGGCAGATTTGAATGCCGATAAGATTTCAATTTACCCTAATCCAACAAAAGATAAGTTGGTTGTTCAAGGATTAACACAAAGCCTAACAACTTCGAATTGTCGCGTTTTTTCTGTTGAAGGAAAACAATGCGCTGTGAACTTTACAGAGAATAATTCGATAGACGTTAACACGTTGGAAAGCGGCGTTTACTTTTTGCGCCTAGAAACACAGGAAGGAGTTTCAACGATTCAGTTTGCAAAACTGTAACGCCTGAATTTACCGGATTAGAGTAACCTGACCCATCCGCTTTTTTTCTATACGGCCTTCAGAAGGTGAGAGCACGACTGCTTTAAGTGCCCATATGTAAGCGTCGTTCTGTGCAGCGAAGGTAGACTTCTCTTTTGCTACACCCGTCCATTTTTCATACGGATCTGTTGTGCTGAAAATTTCAACTCCCCAGCGATTGAAGATGCGAAGTTCGTAGGTATAAACATCGCAATCGAAAACAGGTGAAAAGTAATCATTCGCACCGTCGTCGTTCGGGGTGAAACTATTCGGAACGTAAAAATCGCAAAAGTCAAAAGTGGTATCTGTTGTGTCAACAGGTGGATCAACCG
>JBJOON010000157.1:0-4384 GCA_046051235.1 Bacteroidota bacterium | reverse complement strand
GCTTACCGACATTTCGTGCAAGGGAATTTCATGAAACAAAACTTTCATGTCTTCCACTGAATCTATTGCTACTCCTGCCTTTCCAACGTCTCCCTTTACACGCTCGTGATCGCTGTCGTATCCGCGATGGGTAGCCAAGTCGAAGGCAACAGACAATCCTTTTTGTCCCATGGCCAAGTTGCGTTTGTAGAATGCATTTGATTCTTCAGCGGTGCTGAAGCCGGCATACTGACGAATGGTCCACGGGCGAACGGTGTACATGCTTGCATACGGACCGCGTAAAAACGGGGCTGCACCTGCTCCCCAACTAGCAGCCTTCGCTTCTTCGTTGAAGTTAAAGGGAACTTCTTTCCAATTCAATTTACTCATGACTGCACGTATTTGTTTTCACCAACCATCACACGTTGTGCATGTTGAAGGCCTCTTTCTTCTTTGTTGTTTTGAATGAAGTTGAACAACTTCTCTGACGTTTCGAAATTCTTCATGATTTCAAAAGCCTTCACTGACAAGTCTTCCGTAAGTTTTTCCAACGAAAAACTTCCTTTCGCTATATCTGAATATTTATCGAAGTAAGACTCTTCTATTAATAAGTGCTGAATGTTTCGCGCCCAACGAAGATGATCGCTAACATCGGTTCCTTTGGCGAATTCCATGGGAAGCACTTCAATGCGATTGGCACCGCCTACACTTGCTGCCAATGCTTGAATGGTAGAACGAATAAGGTTGTTATCGGTGTCTTTCTTCGCTTGGAAATAGCCGTCTGTTTGAACTTTCACAAATGCGTGATTCGAACACGCGTGTTCAGGAGAACCTGATTTCATCACATGCGACCACACCGCGCGGAAAGCACGCAGCTTGGCAATTTCAACGTACAATTCACTTCCAACCGAAAAATGAAATAGGATTTGAGCGGAAGCCTCGTCGATGGACAAATGCGTATTTTCTATGAATTCAATTCCAGCTAAAACAGCGAACGCGATTTGCTCCGACGCTGTTGCGTGGTTTCCGAACAATGGGTTTGTATTGATGTGTTTGGAATGAATGAAGGACAGAACGCCTGCGCGATCTTGTGCTTCGTAGGCTTGCTTAATCGCGTCTATCTGATCGTCGGCTTGCTCGGCATGCGCCTCTAACTCCCAATGGATGAAGCCGACGAAGATGTCTTTCAACGCCACCTTCATATCACTCGCGTTGAAAGAAGCTGGAATGGTCAGGCTATTTGCACCGCCATTCAATGCCTCCAAAGCCAGACCATTCCATTGAAGTGGATTGGTTGTCTGAAACGATTGGTGCAACTGCCACGAAGGCGTTGCACGAAAAGTTACTTCGTTCGTTGAGCTACTTTCGGTAGCATAGGGATATAAAAAAATCCCTTCTTCTTTTTGGCGAACCAAAGAGTCGAGGGATTTTCCTTTTAATTCTTTTTCGGCTAGCGATTGCCAGTCTTGAAAAGATTGTTTTGAAAAAGCTTCGCTACGAATATTCATGCAACGAAGTTAATTCGAAAAAGCTTATCTGAACAGCGTCAATGTGCCCATTAATTCCAAAGGTTCAAGTCCACCAATTGGTTTGACACGAAGTTTCCAAACGTATGTGTCATTCGGAACATAATGGCTACCATTTCCGTCAAAGGTTCCGTTCCAACCTTTTTGTGGGTCATTGGTTTCAAAAATCATAATTCCCCATCGATCATAGATTCCAAAGTAGTAATGATTCGGATCGTAAGCGTTGAGAACTGGAATGAACACTTCATTTAAGTTATCGTCGTTTGGAGAGAATGTGTTAGGAACATAATACAAGAAGGGCTCTTTCGAGAAGTTCGCAATGATCGTGTCTGTAGTATTGAACGAAGCCGACACCTCAACTGCAGTGAGGTTCGGGGTTATTGGTGTTCCTGCCATAGACTGCCAACCAGTAAACATCCAGTACGGTTCTGAAATTGCAGTGAAATTAACAGGAACGTTGTCTTCGTTTTCAATGGTGAGCATGGTTGTAGTTGCGTTACCCGTATCGAAAAGTACAGTTCCTGCAGTGGCCGGATTTACTATTACCGTAAGCGGATGATGCGGCGTTACGTCGAATACTGCAACCAATGTATCTTCTTCAGTAAAGTTGAAATTCACATTCGTGCTTGAATTATTCGGGGCCAAGACGTGGTTATTTATTTCCCAGTGATTGAAGGTTGTCCATGAATCTGCTGGCGAAGCCACGAAGTTCATGAATGTATTCTCGGCAAAGATTTGCGTCGAAGGAAGTGGTGTCCATGCATTTCCATTCATGGTAACGGTTCCTGCACCTGCTGGTTGAACTTCGACTGACAATGGGAATTCATCGACAATCGTAAATACCGCTACCAAGGTATCACTAACCATTAAATGTAAGATGGCATCTGGCGTGAGTGTATTCGGATTCAAAGGATGGTTGTTGATTTCCCAGTGATCGAAAAGTGTTACACCAGGTATTTCATTTGCGTTGAAGGTGTAATCAACATCGGCTATAATCTCGTTATTCCAAGGATAAGCAGCTAAAACAGTTCCGTTCATGGTTACAGTTCCTGCACCAACCGGCATCACATCTACATGAAGAGTCGCATGAGGAGTCTCATCGAAAATAGCCACTACAGTGTCTGCAGCACATGGATTAAAATAAATTGAAGTGGTTGCTGCATTCGGAAAAAGTGTGGCGTTGCTGGACTCCCAATGATTCAATGTGAACCAAGGATTTGCTGTAACGATTACTGAAGTTGAATCTCCTGCATTTACAGTGAATGTTTCAGGATATATAACTTGCGCTGTTCCATTGAACACAATATTGCCAGCTCCTGCAGGAAAGACGTCGCTTACAACGGTTACGGGACCTGAAGCAGGAATTCCAAAAATTGCTTGAATGGTAACATCTGACTGAATGATTAGAGTTGTAATTGGGGAATTTGGATCTGCAATGATTCCTGTTCCGCTAACAATCTCCCAACCTTGAAATGAGCTGCAAGTGCCCTGATTGTTGTCAACCAATGCTTCGAGATCAATTTCTAAATCCGCAAAGTAAGTTCCTGAGAATGGAGTTTCGTATGGACTTAATTCTGTGTCACCCACTTGAATATCTCCTTCCCCTTGAATTTGAAAGGTAACGTTAAAAGGCACTACATCGTAACAATCGGCGATGCCATCAATAATTTCACTGTTGCAACGAGCAAGAATGAAATCGCGAATGTCTTGAACATTGTTGTTCCATGTATTTACATTACCACCCCAACGTTGAATCTGTCTTGGCATCTCAGGCTCAATTACCAAAATCATACTATCCAGAACTTCAATCATTCGCTCGCAAGAGAAAATGGTATTTGATAATTCAGCGTAGCGCTGAATGTAGTCAGCGAAGAATTCTGGATTATCAAACAATGCGTTCAATACAGGAATGTGACCCTGCCCACCAACATCTCCCTCGTTTTCAACCTGACAAGGATCTGAAGTTGGTTGTGTGCTGTTAACTCCTGTATAGTTAAATCCGTGACCAAATGTGTTGTCATTGTCCCATAGGGCATATCTCCAACGCTTCGCATCTCCATTAGGGTTCGTTCCTTTCCACCAAGCGGTGTTCCAGTTCAACCAGTCAGTACAAACCGTGTAACCATTCAGAATAAAATAGTCAATCAAACTCATGGTGTTGAACTGTGTCAATACGTAGTCATAATTGGCTGGTGTTGCCATATTGTTCGTAGTAACAAAGTTTACAAACGTGCTCCATTGCGTTTGAGGATTAAATCCTGGAGCTGCTGCGTACTCTGTCCACGTTCCTCCCCAAGTTTTCAAGAAATCTACGTTACCAGCAGGCTGATCAAAGTAAAAATCGGTGTAATCTGTATCGTCTACCTTTTCGCGAATTTCATAAACTCCCCAATATTGACCGTTGATGTATACGATACAACTTCTTGTTTTTCTTTCGTCAAGGTGAAGATCTCCAAGTACAGACAATTCACAAATATAGGCGTCACGAATATGAGCGCCACCATTTGAAAATGGATAGTTGTCATTCGCAGCTGCTTTGAAAATTAATCGCTGATATGACTGGCGATCACTTGTGTGAAGCATCGGATGCTGCAACTCATGATTGTACCCTAACGCATCTCTAGTAACGTAGTCGAAACCTCTTTGTCCATATGCATTCGAGTCGTTTCCGTGCTCGTTGCTATCTCCATGAGACTCCACAATAAAAGTTCCGTTTTGGAAAAATTCGAGATTGGTTAATTCATTTCCATTCCACCCACCGTCTAGGGTTGTTCCTGATATAGAAACAACTGGAATCGTGTGATTGTCGTTTCCAAAGAAATACGTGTTTGTTTCTGTGAAGGATGGCAGAATTCCAGCTGTTGGCGAATACACGATTG
>JBJOON010000156.1:0-4414 GCA_046051235.1 Bacteroidota bacterium | reverse complement strand
AACAAGCCGCGCTTTCCCGCGGTGGAAGCGATTCCTAGACCGAGAGGTTTTGTTATTGCAACAAGATCTCCCACTTGTGCACCGTTGTTTTGTTTTAAATTTTTAATGGGAGCAAGACCGTTTACCGACAATCCAAAGAAGGGCTCAGGGCTTTCAACACTGTGTCCACCAGCAATCTGAATGCCTACGCTGGCGCAGGTTTCTTTCGCGCCACGCATAACTTCTCCAGCTACTTCTGCAGGAAGTTTTTCCAAGGGCCATCCTAAAATGGCGAGTGCCATGATGGGCTTTCCGCCCATGGCATAAATATCTGAAAGCGCATTCGCAGCCGCAATACATCCGAAGGTGTAGGCGTCGTCTACCATGGGCATGAAGAAGTCCGTGGTTGAAAGCAACGCATCTGTTTCATTCAAGGCATAAGCAGCCGCATCGTCGTTGTTACTGTTTCCAATGAGTAAATTAAGATCGACTTGCGAAGTGCCGCAATGCGAAAGAATTTTAGTGAGATCAGCAGGAGCAATTTTGCATCCGCATCCAGATGCTTTGCTGAATTGCGTTAATGGATAATTCATGAAAGAAGTTTTTCTTTAGCTGCTATAATTTCGTGCAAGCCTAATGATTCGTCTAAAGGAACATTAATAAATTTGGGTTGAAAGGAAAGCTTTATTCTACCTAGGTCGTAGGCCCTGTCGTAGTAATGCATAAGTAAATTCAACCATTCATTTTTATCACCGTTTTCAATGGCTTCAATGGCTTTTTTATTCGCTTCTAAACCCATACGCTTGGTTAGAAGTTTTGTCTTTTCAATCAACTCTTCGTTTGGAAAGCATCCGTAGTTTTTCATCAGAAATTGAAAACGATTTTCGAAGGAAGGTTCAATTTCAATACGCGGCGATTTTACAATTCGGTTGAATATGGAATCCGGCACTCTGATCTTGCCAATGAAACGACTTTCGTTTTCGTACCAAACAGGTAAGTTCTTTTTTAATTCGAAATAAAGTGCGTGAGCAAGATTGTTTTCGAACTGTTCTTGTGAGGGTTGTTCTGGCAATCCGAGTGATCCGAAAGCAGAGCCTTTGTGATGAGCGAGCCCTTCTAAATCTATGACGGACTCTCCTACTTTTTTCAAACCGAATAAACGTTCGGTTTTTTGAGATCCGGTTTTTCCAGATAAAACAACCGAAGTATGTTCTCTGCTGAATTTCTCTAAACACCAATTGCGGTAGCGTTTGTAGCCGTCTCTCAATCGGTAAACTTCAATACCTTCTTTCGACAGTAGGTCACTGAAAATTTGACTGCGCATGCCGCCACGCGCGCAGTAAACCACAATTTTATTTTCTTTAACGAAGGTCTTCGCTTGGGCAACAAGTTGATCGAACAAGGGTGAAACCAACGTGTAACCCAATTCAACCGCAGAGTCTTTTCCTTCTTGCTTGTATGAAGTTCCTACAAGAACGCGATGTTCGTTGTTTAGTATGGGAATATTGAAAGCGCCGGGAATGTGACCGGCATCAAACTCTCCTTCACTTCGAACATCGATCCAATTCAGTTCTTGAAGCGGAAATTCAAAATCGTCTAATTGAAAAAGGGTATGACTCATTTGTCTACCAAAATATAATCGAGTGTTCGTTGTTCAATGTTTCCATCGACAACAAGAATTTTTATTTGATCGCCTAGTCTGAATTCGTGTTTGCGTTTCAATCCGCGAACCACGTATTCTTCCGGAGAGAAAGTGTAGTTGTCGCCTGTCATCGTTTCGAGCGGAATCAATCCTTCGCAACGGGTTTCGTTTACTTCCGCATACATACCCCAGTTTGCTAAACCAGAAATGGTGGCTTCGAAAATTTGTCCTTTGCGTTCAAGCATGTACTCGACCTGTTTGTATTTGATACTCGCACGTTCGGCTTCTGCCGCACGTTTCTCCATGGCTGAAGAATGTTGGCAGTGAAGTTCGTATTCGTTTTCATTCACCGGATTTCCATGATCGAGATAATGTTGCAACAAACGGTGCACCATCACATCTGGGAATCTTCGAATAGGCGAAGTGAAGTGTGTGTAGTAATCGAAAGCCAATCCGAAGTGACCAATGTTGTGCGTGCTGTAGGCCGCTTTAGCCATGCTGCGAACAGCCATGGTGCGCACAGAAGATTCTTCGGGTTGTCCGTCTACCAATTCGATAATGGCTTTGATTTCGCTTTGCTCTTCGCTGCGAACAACTTTGGGAAGTTTGTATCCCAAGTGTTTTAAGAATGTTTTCAGTGAAGCAATTTTCTCTGGACTTGGTTCGTCGTGCACGCGATAAACAAACGGCAATACCATTCCGTTTTTCGGATGACCAATGAAGAAAGCGACTTCGCGATTCGCAAGCAACATGAAGTCTTCAATCAGCTGATTGGAATCTTTCATGCGCTTGATGAAAACACCAACGGGTTTTCCTTTTTCATCGAGTTGAAACTTCACTTCTTCAGAATCGAAATCGATACTTCCAGCGGCATAACGCTTTGCACGAAGTTTCTTAGCAATTTGATCGAGGTGAAGAATTTCATCTGCAAAGTCACCGCCTTTTCCTTCAATGCGTTCTTGCGCCTCTTCATAAGTGAATCTTCTATCGGAATGAATGACGGTGCGTCCGAACCAACGGTTCAATACATCTCCGTTGTCGTTCATTTCGAATACCGCACTGAAGCACAACTTGTCTTCATTCGGACGAAGCGAGCAGAGGAAGTTTGATAGCTTCTCTGGAAGCATAGGAATGGTGCGGTCTACCAAGTACACACTGGTAGCGCGAAGCGTAGCTTCTTTGTCTATTAATGAGTTTGGTTGCACAAAGTGACTAACGTCTGCAATGTGAACACCTACTTCTAAATTTCCGTTTGGAAGTTTTTGATACGAAAGTGCGTCATCGAAATCTTTCGCGTCGAAAGGGTCAATGGTGAACGTTGGAATGCCACGCATATCGCGACGTTTAGCAACTTCTTCTTTTGTGATTTCGGAAGGAATGGCTTCTGCTTCGAGGTGAACCGCTTCTGGAAATTCAGTTGGTAAATCGAATTCCAAAATAATGGCGTTCATCTCTACCAAGTGCGAGCCCGGTTGTCCGAGCACTTGAACAACTTTTCCAATAGGTTTATGTTCGGGGTTGTCCCACGAGATCATTTCAACCGCTACTTTATCGTTTTGAATTGCTCCGTGTAATTCATCTTTCGGAATGAAAAAATCGACGTGTATTTTTTTATCGGAAGGAAGGAAGAATGCGTGCTCCTTGTATCGCTCTATTGTTCCGACGTAAAGTTTTTTTCCTCGTTCTACAACGCGAACAATATTACCTGAAGGTCTTCTCTTGCGCGGAATGAGTTGTATTTCTACCAGGTCGCCATTCAATGCGAATCCGGTTCTTCCTTTTTCAATTTCTACATCGTCTTCAATTCCGGGTACGGTAACGTATCCTTTTCCATAACGATTGATTTCAATAGTGCCTTGAACAAGGTTCTTCGGCGCGTTCTTCAAAATATATTTTCCGCGCTCAACTTCTCTTAATGTTCCGTTATCAGCTTCTTCTAAAAGTATTTCGTAGATAAGTGTGCGAACGCCAGCATCTGAAATGCCCAATGCTGCGCTCACTTGTTTGTGATTCACTGCGGTTTCCGGAGCGCGTTCAAAGAGATCTATGACTTCTTTTCTTAAGTCGCGTTTAAAGTTTCCGAATTTGTTTTTTTTCTTTCCCATAATATTCTCCCGAAAGGTAACCATTCAAAAATGAAGTTGGGGCTATTTCCTGTTATTTTTGAAATATGAATGACTCTACGTTTGAATTGCGATTGTTGGAAGGAGAAGAATTGAAAGTGGTGAGAGCATTGGCCTATGACATTTGGCCGCGGGTATATGATTACATGATTTCCCAAGAGCAGATCAGTTACATGCTTTCTTCGATGTATGATTTAGATAAATTGAAGCAACAGTGGTTGGAAGGAGTGAAGTTTGTTGTGTTGGAAGTAGAAGGTATTCCGCAAGGATTTTTGGCTTTTGAGGAAAAGGAAGCATGCATCTTCCTACAGAAGTTGTATTTGCGTCCAGAAGTGCAAGGCAAAGGGTATGGTAAAAAAATGCTTCAAGTGGCAATAGATTTTGCAACAGATTGCAAGAAGCCGTTCATTGAGCTCACTGTGAATCGCAATAACAAGTTTCTGGATTTCTATTTGAGCAATGGTTTTCAGATCAAAGAAGAGAAGGACTTCGACATTGGCGACGGTTATTTCATGAACGATTACATTCTCTCACTGTCCATCATCGCGTAGCGTCATCCCGTAGGGTCATCGCGCAGCGTCATTCACCGAGTGGTCATCCCGTAGGGTCATCGCGAAGCGTCATCACCTTTGGTGTCATTTTGTTAACATTTTGTTCATTTGTAAAACTC
>JBJOON010000155.1:0-4418 GCA_046051235.1 Bacteroidota bacterium | reverse complement strand
GCGTGTTTCCAAATACCACCACATACTTTCTTCTGGAATGTTGAACTGTTTACATTTTTCAAGGAGCACATCGTAGCGTTCTTCACGCTGACTTCCACCAATAATTTCACCGATGCCAGGAACAAGAATGTCCATAGCGGCTACTGTTTTTTGGTCTTCGTTCAAACGCATGTAAAATGCCTTAATCGCTGCCGGGTAGTTGGTTAGAATGACAGGCTTTTGGAAATGCTTTTCAACCAGATATCTTTCGTGTTCACTTTGAAGATCAATTCCCCACTCAACAGGGTATTTGAATTTCTTCTTTTTGTAGTGATTTGAATTCAACAAGATGTCAATGGCTTCTGTATAGGTGATTCGTTCGAACGTGTTGTTCGCAACGAATTCAAGACGCTCAATCAAAGGAGCAGTTTGACGCTCTTCAGTTGGTTTTTGTTTGTCTTCAGTGGCTTCGCGTTCTTGAAGGAAAAGCAAATCTTCTTTTCCGTTTTCCAAAACGTAGCGAATGCAATACTTCAAAAAGTCTTCTGCTAAATCTGCGTTAGCCGCAAGGTCGTTGAATGCAACTTCAGGTTCAATCATCCAGAACTCTGCAAGGTGTCTGCTCGTGTTGCTGTTTTCTGCACGGAACGTTGGTCCGAAGGTGTATACTTTTCCAAGTGCCAGCGCAGCTAGTTCAGCTTCAAGCTGTCCGCTTACCGTAAGGTGTGTGTGCTTTCCGAAAAAGTCTTCTCCGAAATCGATTGTACCGTCTTCCTTACGTGGTGGGTTTTCTAGGTCGAAGTTGGAAACAGTGAACATTTCCCCAGCGCCTTCCGCATCGCTTCCGGTAATGATTGGAGCGTGAATGTTCACGAATCCGTTTTGATTGAAATAATTGTGTATTGCGAAAGACAGTTGATGACGAAGTCGGAAAACCGCGCTGAATGTTGAAGTGCGGAAGCGCAAATGTGCTTTTTCACGAAGGAATTCCAATGAATGTTTTTTCATTTGAATAGGAAATTCCATGGGATTGCTTTCGCCTAAAATTTCAACTTTCGAAGCGGTAAGTTCTATGGCTTGTCCTTTACCTAAACTTTCAGTAAGTGTTCCATGAACCGAAATACAAGCACCTGTGTGAATGCGCTTACTGTCTTCTTCCGAGAGAGAATCGGCATTTACAACAATTTGTAAATTCGAAATGCAGGAACCGTCGTTTAAAGCAATGAATTGCTCGTTGCGAAAAGTGCGCACCCAACCGTTGAGTTGAATGGTTGTTCCTATTGGAAGTGAAGAAAGTATTTCTTTAATGTTCATGGTGAAAAAATGAGTGGCAAATATACGCCACGAGAGGTTATACTTGGGCTAGATCGCTTTCAACAATTCCGTCGCGCATGCGAACTACGCGTTTCGCGCGAAGGGCAATGTCTTCTTCGTGTGTTACAAGAACGATGGTGTTTCCGGCTTGATGAATAATGTCGAAGAGTTGCATGATTTCTTCGCTGGTCTTGGTGTCGAGGTTACCGGTAGGTTCATCGGCCAAGATGATTGAAGGGTGATTCACAAGGGCTCTTGCTACAGCAACACGTTGACGCTGTCCACCCGAAAGTTCGTTCGGCTTGTGCGTGATGCGATTTCCAAGACCTACTTGCTCCAAAACGTCTTTAGCTTTTTTCAAGCGCTCGGCTTCGGGGATACCCGCATATACGAGAGGAAGAGCCACATTTTGAAGAGCGGTTAATCTTGGCAGTAGGTTGAATGTTTGAAAGACGAAACCAATTTCTTTGTTTCGAATAGCGGCCAATTCGGAGTCTGAAAGTTGCGCAACGTTTGGTCCGTTTAGAAAATACTGTCCGGATGTTGGCGTGTCTAGGCACCCTATGATATTCATGAGTGTGGATTTCCCTGATCCCGAAGGGCCCATTAACGCTACGTACTCATTTTTTTCAATGGTGAGATTAATTCCATTAAGCGCACGCACGGTTTCTTCACCAATTGTGTAGAACCTGGTTAGGTTTTCTATTCGAATAACTTCGTGCATGAGGCAAAACTAATTCGGATTTGTTATATTTGGAGAATAAACCTGCCAAGGCAACTTTAGAATTGCAATTGTTGTCATTTTGGAAGAAAACTTTTCGGATGAAAAAAATATTATTCTTTTTTGCGCTTATAGTCGCTCATTCTGTCAACGCACAGATCGCCGTTACCTACGTCACCGCTGATCAGGCGGTGCAAGCACTTTTGGGTCCAGGCGTAACCTATGCCAATCCTGTTTTTAACGGAATCGCTCAACAGTTGGGTGAAATGACCGGCAACACAGATCCTAACTTTCAAATTGCTGAAGGAATTGTTATTGGTTGTTCAGATGCGCAGGAGGTTGTTCCTAATTTCTTCGGAACGGCTATTACCCCGAATATTTCTGGAGATCCCGATTTATTATCGGTTGCGAACTCTGTTCCGCCATTAATTGGACAAAGCTTTACGGTAGGATCCGTAAACAACATTGCTTCACTTGAATTTGATTTCGTGGCTATCGGTGATAGTTTGAATTTCAATTACATCTTTGGTTCTGATGAATATTTGACTTGGGTGAATAGTCAGTACAATGATGTATTCGCCTTCTTCTTAAGTGGCCCTGGTATTACAGGTCCATATTCGAGCCCTGCTGCTTTTCCGGGTGGTAGTGTAAACATTGCAATCGTTCCGCAATCAACTCCACCACTACCAATTACCATTAGTTCGGTGAATAACGTATTGAATGCACCTTATTACGTAGACAATGGTCCGGGACTTATTCCAATAAATTTAAATGGATTTACAGTAAAGATTGCTGCACAATATGACCTCGAGTGTGGTGAAACGTATCACATTCGATTGGCTATTGCGAACGGATCTGACCAAGCCTTGAAGTCGGATGTAATTATTGAGGCAGGTTCATTTACCACTGGAACTGACAATGCAGGAATTTCTTCGAGCGTTGTAAATCCGGCTCCGAATATTCCACCAAACTCAGTGTTAGAAGGATGCGTGAATGGTCAAGTGATTTTCAATTTTCCAGATTGTTTAGCTCAAGGTGATACAGTGAATCTTATTTTTGGAGGAACTGCAACCTACCTAGAAGATTATCACACCAACGGGGTGACACAATTTGTCGTTGCGGATACCTCTTTTGTCATTGATATTGTACCAATTTTAGATAACATTACAGAAGGAACAGAAACGATTATTATTAGTTGTAGTTATTTGTGCCAAGGAGCATGTGATTCGGTTTCCATTAGTGCTACTTTGGATTTGTTGGATTATGTAGGATTTGGTGTTTCTCCAACAGAAGACTTTTTGATTTGTCCGGGAACTTCTCAGACCATTAATCCGGGCGCTTCAGGTGGATGGCCTCCGTATATTTATTCTTGGTCGAATGGACAAACGAGCGCCACACAAACGTTTGCTCAAGGTTCAGCAGGTCCATATTCGTATACGTTTACTGATTATTGCGGTGCTACTTTCACAGATGACTTCGTTATTACTGAGCCACCGGTATTCGGTTTCGCCACAGAGCAAGATTTGTGCGCGGGAATTGAATCTGAAATGTTAGTTTATGGCGGTCTAGCGCCATACGTTTATCAGTATGATGCATTGTCTATGTTGTTAAATCCGATAACCAACACCATCGTTGGAATAGCTAACAACGCTTCTAATGTGATTATTACGGATGCTTGTAACCAACAGGGAATCGTTCCTTTCATCATAACTGTTTGTGATACCCATGAGCCGAATCTCTTGTTGATTAATGCAGATGATTATGACAACGAGCACTTCAAGATACAAGGACTAGAGAGTTTCCCTAATAGCGAGGTGCGTATTTATAATCGTTGGGGTACCATGATATACGAGTCGTTGAATTACAATAACCTCAACGCATGGGATGCGACAGACGCAGAAGATGGAGTTTACTTCTGGGTATTCAATCGTTCAGACGGCGTTAACCGCGAGGGTTACGTTCACGTCATGCACAAGAAGCCTTAATCAGAATTAAGAATCAGATAAGCGAAACCCCAGACATTGTTTGGGGTTTTTCTATTCCCAAAAGTGTAAGGACCGTTGGTGCTACATCGGCTAATTTACCGTCATTCACTTTTGTGATTTCTTTGTCTACAATCCACACGGGAACGGGGTTCGTGGTGTGTGCTGTGTTGGGTGAGCCGTCTTCGTTTACTGCGCAGTCTGCGTTCCCGTGATCGGCAATAACGATTAAGGAATATCCCAGTTCAATTGCCGTCTCAGCAACTTGCCTCAAGCAGGCATCGGTTGTTTCAATGGCTTTTACAATGGCTTCGTACACGCCGGTATGTCCAACCATATCTGGATTAGCGAAATTCAAACAGAAAAAATCAGGTGTTTTTTCATGTAGGAATTCAATGCAAGATGAAGCAATTTCTTTCGCG
>JBJOON010000154.1:0-4422 GCA_046051235.1 Bacteroidota bacterium | reverse complement strand
ATCGTTGTAATTGCTTATTATAGATTCAGCCGCCAACTCATATTTCAAACTATCCAAGTTCATGGCATTCATTAAATGAATATTCCCTTTGAATTGCGATTGCCTTCCAAATTGAAGATCCATATTCCACAAACTCAAATTGTTCAAGGGACCCGAAATGTCTCCCTCCAATTTCAACACATTATCGAAACCTTTCAAATCGCTACTAAATACCGAAAGATCGTTCAACACCAATTCAGTAGGCTTCAGGTGAATGTCCCAATTCACTTTGTTGTTGAAGTCGCTCCACGCATCGTCGCTGGGCGCATACATTCCTAGATCTCCTACCAAATGGGTTTCTCCTAGATCTGCATCCAATTCCGTTACTTGAATAGCATTTCCTTGCATTCTAAAGTGCGCGTGCAAATGTTCAATGTTCAATCCCGATCTTTCCTTCAACTTCAAAGATTCAATGTTGGCTTGAACCACGTCACCTTTCATTTCGAAATTTTCAATCTGGGTTGAAAAATGAGAGACTGCCAATTGTTCTTCGTAAAATGCGCCTTCTTCCACAAGTGGAAGGGTATAATCGAAATACGTGAACTTTCCATTTTCAATATTCAACTTCCCTAACCACATACTGAAATTACTTGTAGTGTCTTGGGGCTCTTCGCTTGCGAAATAATCAGAAAGGAATTGATAATTCCAATCCGATTCACCAACATAGCGTTTGAATTCGATGTTGGGTTCGAGCAGCGAAATACTTTGCGATTCGAACCGCGATTGGCTTGAAGAAAAGGAATAAGTTGCCATGTGCAATTCCTTTGCGTAAAGCAATGTATCGCCTTTGTGGTCTTCAATGTATAAACCGTCTAAAACAACGCGAGCCCACAAGTCAATGCGAATGCGATCTATCTCTACTTTCCTATTCCACTCCGAAGAAAGATAGGAAGCCAGACGATGTCCGCCCCAGGTTTGAACGGCATGAATTTGAAGCGAAAGGATGAGTATAATCAAAAATGCTGGAATAGTTAAAAGCCAGAGAAATCTTCTCTTTCGCTTTTTCATCGGTTGAGCAACTATTTCCTCGGGAGTTTCCAATAGCACAAAAATAACCCTTGTAGAACGGAATTCCGCACATTTATTTCTTCTCTTGCAAAGAAGAATTGTGTTGTCTCAAAACTTCAATAAAAAGATCTCTATTTTCAGGACTAATTATGACCAAGGTTCTGCCGTTATGATATAGCGCCAATCTCTTCAAAGACGCTGCTGGAGAGCTTATTGGATTGTTCGTGTATTTGTAATGAGTGATGTCTGAAATGTCTAGGGTTGGAAAAGGAAATATCCCGCAAAAGACTTTTAGTTTTCCGTCTGAAGTAATGGTGTAATGTGTGTTGAAAATGATTGAGAGAATAAACGCTGTCAAAGGAATATACAGCGCCAGCATGATTAGCGACTCACGTATGTTCAGGAATCCTGTTACCATAAAAAGTCCAAATACTGGACCGAAGATCCACCAGCTGATGCCGCTCTTCATTTTGAAATTTGCTCCAGGTATCATGGTCTATCCGGCTATTGAATGAAATACAACGACGAAGAAATCGAGGAATTCTTGCGGCTTCCAAACCAATAAAAAAGCAATACCGAAGGCTGCTCCCGCTAAATGCGCGTCGTGCGCAATGGCTGTATTCATCTTTTTGTTCATGTAATATTCCAATCCGAAAAACAGAATAATTGCCGCCCAGCCTGGCAGTGGTAAAATGAAGAAAAACAACAATTCCGAAGTAGGGAACATGAACATGTAGAGCATCATTACTGCACTCACCGCACCTGATGCGCCAACACTTGTGTAATAAATATTGTCGCCGTGTTTCTTCAAAGCTGGCAGGGTTGCAAAAGCTGCAGCGCCCAAGTATAGCAAGGCAAACAAGGCTGTTGGCATATAATGCTCCACGGCTCTTCCAAAACTAAACAAAGCAAATAGGTTGAAAAACAAATGTCCCATGTCTGCATGCACAAGTGTGTGCGACCACAGTCGATAGATCTCCTTGTTGTGCTTCACGCGATAAGGCGATAGCGACAATTTCGAGAATAGCTCTGAATTAGAAAGTGCCTGCCAAGAAACTACTCCTGTAGCCAAGCAGAGAATTACCGTTAATGAAATTTGCATAATTAGTATCAGCTGGAATGGTCACTCACGATGACCCATCTTCCATTTATTCGTTTCCAAAGCAACGTGAAATGTCCGCTTAATGTATCTGAAGAGCGAAATAAATTCCAGCGCCCATCGACATAGGCGTTCTTACCGTTTAGCACTTCAATGCGAAGATCATCGAACCGGAGTGTTCCCATTTTTTCTTTGGAAGGATAGACGCGCTGATATCTTTCCAACGAAGATTTCCAACCTAAGGTAACACCGTCTTTGCCCAAAAAACGAAGCGAATCACTTTCCCAATATCCGTTCATAAATCCCACTAAATCGCCCATATTCCAAGCCTTTTGCTGGGCATGCATGGTATTGGTAATTTCATGTTGAATGGAAGACACAGAAGTGCATGCTTCCAACAGAAACATGAATATTAAAAAACCGAAAATTCTATTCTTATACATTGAAACGGAAGTGCATGATATCACCGTCTTGCACCACATACTCCTTCCCTTCCACCGACATTTTACCGGCTTCTTTCACTGCAGCTTCAGACTTGAAACTTAAGAAATCTGCAAGTTTAATGACTTCAGCACGAATAAATCCTTTTTCGAAATCGGTATGAATCACACCAGCTGCTTGTGGAGCAGTGTAACCTTCGTAAATGGTCCAAGCACGAACTTCTTTCACACCTGCAGTGAAGTAGGTCTTCAAGTTCAACAAGCGATATGCTGCTTTGATCAATTTAGAAACGCCTGGTTCATCTAATCCTAAATCTTGCAAGAACATTTGACGCTCTTCGTAAGTATCTAACGAAGCGATGTCCGCTTCAATAGCAGCGCCTATTACCAAAACCTCTGCATTCTCATCCTTCACTCCTTCTCTTACTTGCTCGACGTATGTGTTTCCGTTGACAACAGAACCTTCTTCAACGTTGCACAAATACAATACAGGCTTTGCCGTTAGTAATTGCAATTCACGAAGAAGAACTATTTGCTCATCATTTTCAGGTTGCTCTGTACGTGCGCTCTTTCCTTGTTCTAAAGCGGCTTTCAAGCGCTCTAAGTAATCGAACTGTTTCTTCGCTGTAGAATCTCCCGCTTTCGCGGCACGCTGAACTTTCGCTATGCGCGCCTCAACCGCTTCAAGATCCTTCAACTGCAATTCAATATCAATAATTTCTTTGTCACGAAGTGGATTCACTGATCCGTCTACGTGAACAACATTCGGGTCATCGAAGCAACGCAACACGTGAATGATTGCATCTGTCTCGCGAATGTTTGCTAAGAATTTATTTCCAAGTCCCTCTCCTTTCGAAGCGCCCTTCACCAAACCAGCAATGTCAACAATCTCAATGGTGGTAGGAACAATGCGTTCAGGGGTAATTAACTCAGCAATCTGCGTCATGCGTTCATCGGGAACGGTAATGGTTCCTACATTGGGTTCAATGGTACAAAACGGGAAGTTAGCCGCTTGAGCTTTCGCGTTCGACAAACAATTGAACAAGGTTGATTTTCCAACATTCGGAAGACCTACAATACCGCACTTTAACGCCATGATTTTAAAATTAGGGTGCAAAGATAACCGCAAGCGTTCACTTTTCCACAAACAACAAACACATACCCTTTCAACCTAAAATAAAAAGTACTTTCGCAAAAAAATTCTTCAATGGTTTCTAATCAAGAACTTTCGCGAATAGCCTCTCAAGTGAGACGCGACATCGTGCGAATGGTTCACGCTGTAAACAGCGGACACCCAGGAGGAAGTTTAGGCTGCACCGATTTCTTGGTGAGTCTTTATTTCCGTCAAATGACTATCAACCCTTCAAATTGGAACATGAACGGAGAAGGTGAAGACCTTTTCTTTTTGAGCAATGGACATATTTCTCCAGTGTTCTATTCTGTTCTAGCTCGTGCAGGATATTTCGATGTTGCTGAATTGGCAACGTTCAGAAAGATTAACACTCGCCTTCAAGGTCACCCTACCACTCACGACAGCCTTCCGGGTGTTCGTGTAGCAAGTGGTTCTCTTGGTCAAGGAATGAGCGTTGCGGCAGGTGCTGCGCAAGCGAAGAAGTTGAACAACGATCCTAAATTGGTTTTCACACTACACGGAGATGGCGAATTGCAAGAAGGTCAAATTTGGGAAGCAGCCATGTATTGTGCGCATCACAAAATCGACAACCTCATTAGCACCGTTGACTTAAACGGACAGCAAATCGATGGATCTACAGAACAAGTGATGTCACTTGGAAATCTTCGTGCAAAGTTCGAAGCGTTCGGATGGAAAGTGTTGGA
>JBJOON010000153.1:0-4439 GCA_046051235.1 Bacteroidota bacterium | reverse complement strand
GGATAAATACAAGTAAGCCTTAGTGGTGATGGGCAAGAAGTCATTCTCAGAGCCACTGAGCTCATCAAGTTTCTCCTCAAAGTCATCTAGAACAGCGCCGTATTCGTTAGCAACTTCTTTCTTCGCCTCTACGTCGTCTTCGCCTTCGAAGAGTTCCTTGGCACTATCTCGCCATGCACCAAAGTGGTACTCATCAAAAATCACTAGGTCCCAATTGGTGGTGTGTAGCCACTCGTTCTTGGCCTTGATGGTTCCAGTCGCTTTGTCTTTTCCAAGGAGGTCCTGGAATGAGCCAAAGTAAACGAGGGGTGAACCCTTCTTCGCGGTAGTTGGATCTCCGCCGGTTGATTTTGAGAAGTATTGCCAACCAGCGAAGTCAGTATGTGACTCCAAGTCAGTCTGCCATGCGTCCTCTACGGCAGGTTTAAACGTCACAACGAGAATACGCCTTGCTTCGAGCTTTTTGGCGAGGTGATAGGAAGCAAATGTCTTACCGAATCGCATCTTGGCATTCCATAAGAAGCGCGGTACGGCCTTTTTGTCGTCAGCCCAGATTGATGTGTAGTAGTCCACCGTTTTCTTCACTGCTGCTGATTGCTCAGCACGCAAATTGAAATCTTCATGATGAGAGCCAACTCGAGCCTGACCAGTCCGAAGTTCAGTGATTGCAGTCTGAACATCTTGTGCTGTGCAACGCATCCACTCGAGCTCGACATTTTCAAAGTGCATATATTCGTCCCGATGATCACTAGTTGCATGTTCAACAATGTAGGCAACCTCTTCTGAAGCAAAATCCGGCGTGTGATATTGGTTTGAATCAAACCTTGCTTTGACTCGAATCAAGACTGTAATCGTTCCAGGATCCTCAATTACAAAGCGATGCATTAGATTTTTCCGTTTCTCTTAAGTGTAGGGATTCGCATTTCTTTCCTTTCGTGTCGGGTTTCTCTCTACGGTGCCAAGCCGAGCTGAAAATGCACATAACCAAATCGATTTGGTAGTCCCGGATCGGCGAAATAGGCGCAAAAGGGACATTTCGATGACATACCCATACATTCATGACAAAAAAAGATACGGCTGGACGATCTTTCGAACCTAGATAAGAGAGTCACGAGCAAAGAACTCGGTACACCAGAAGAAAGAGAGCACTGCAAGATGCCATATTTCGAGAAAGCAACAACTCAAGTGCAAGACATCTCAGATTTCACGGCAGCAATTAGTAGAAGTCTCCGATTCGCAATACCAATGGACTTCACAGTAGGACCTTCACAAGTTCGGTTACGAGGCACAGCAAAACCTTTTATTGATGGCCTGAATCGAGACTCTGTGAAGAAATTGAATGCAAAACAAATTGCGATTTGCTTGGACATGTTTCACTTGCTCGGATACCTTCATTCGCAACAAGTAAAGACTTTCCGAGGAGCCCTTAGGATGATACTTCCTCTGATTTCTTTGGAAGAAGAAGATATCTATGAGATCGCCACGACTTTCATTTGTGACCAGTTTCCTGGATCTGCCACTACATCACTTGATGAGAGTTCGGATTTCCTAAGAATAGTTGTAGCTCCATATCCACATGAAGCCAAGATGATGTTTGACGCACTTCATCAAGCACGTCTTGTTTAAAGGAAGTACCGTGGCAAGCAGAAACGCGCCGACCACATTTAAGTAATCGGCGCGCTCGCTTTTATCGTGGTAGCGATGACCAATAGAAGACGGCACTTACTGAATTGCCTTCTTCATCAATCATGCTTACGGGCTCAGAGCAGTTTCGAGCGCAATAATTTTCAGTTAAGTTGTTCCGGAGTTTCAGGCACAGTTGCAGATAGTAATCAGGTAATTATTGCTCAGCTTACCACGTTAGGAGAGCTTGCATTCAATATGAATATAACGGTTGAAGAATTGGTAAATGGGGTTCCGACTGTTGTGAATTATGTTTCCAAAGACACGTTATTGGGTGCAAATGAAAAGTACAATCCATTTCTAAGCTATCCATATTCATGCGGATGCAACAACCCGAATTACTTGGAGTACAATTCTTCTTTTGTTTGTTTGGAAGAAGGAAGTTGTATCACTCCAATTGTTTTCGGATGCATGGACTCATTGGCGTGCAATTACGACCCTGCTGTGAACATTAGTGTAGAGTCTTTGTGTTGTTACCCCGGTTCATGCGCAGGAAGAAACATTGAAGAAGTTTGTCCTTCACTTATGGGGAATGATTTCGATATAATGGTTTATCCGAATCCAACAGAATCGAATATCTCATTGAACATCATTTCTGGCATCGATGGAACATGGAATTACGAAATCTACAGTTCGTTTGGTACGAATATGAAGTCAGGTTCAATGACTTCTTCAGATTTGAATATTATTGTTCCAATTGAAACTTCAGAATTGGTTCCAGGGATTTATCAAATGAAAGTTTCAAATGGAGTAATGAGTAAACACAAATTATTTATTAAGATATGAGATCATTACTGTTAAATTCTGTGACCGTTTTTTCTTTGGTTTGCATGGCAGTTCTTCAGTCATGTAATACGGAAAGTCCGGAACTACCTGTTGTTGAAATTGGCAGTGTAAGTGATATCGATGGTTATACGTACAAGACGGTGAAAATTGGCAATCAGTGGTGGATAGCTGAAAATTTGCGTGTAACAAAATTTAATGACGGATCAACTATAACATTCATTGACGAGAACGCCAATGATACCCTTTGGTCTGAAACAAATGAACCGGCATATACAACAATTAACAATGGTCAATTTGGATTGCTCTACAATTATGCAGTTGTTGAATCTTCTCTGAATATTGCGCCGGAAGGGTGGCATATAGCCACAGATGAAGATTGGAAGGCTTTAGAAAGAGAAGTAGGAATGTCGCAGAGTGAATCCAGTTCATTGGGTTGGAGAGGTTCAATAGAAGCGGAATTATTGACTGCTAAAAATTCTGCAGGTTGGCCCGAAGGCGCTACTTTATTTGGAGAGGATGCTTATCAGTTTAATGCAAAGCCAGGCGGTTGCCGTTTGTTCAATGGTGAACTGAATCTGCAAGGGAACACTGCATTTTGGTGGACCGCAACTACTGATGGAAATGAAGCGTGGTATCGATACTTCGATGCTAGTCAAACTCGAATTTTTAGACAGCACACTTACAAAGGATACGGCATGAGTATTCGTTGTGTAAAGAATAATTAATTATGAAAAAAGTCGGTTCACTCATATTGTTTGCGGTTGTACTTTCTGTTCAAATAAGCGCACAGAAATCAATGGCAATTGGGGGTTATTTTTCTCCGAGCATTACCTCAAGATTGACTTCTTCTTCAGAAGAATTGAGTTGGTTGAATACCGATATGAATAATATCTCACGCGCTGGTTTCGGTTATTCGGCAGGTGTATTTGGAGAACAGAGAATTTCAGAAAAGTTATCTGTTCGAGCAGGTTTGGGTTATTTGAGTATGGGTGAAAACGTAGATTCGTTGTCTGCTGTAGGTGTTGATTTATACAAATCAAACTACAGGTTTATTGAACTTCCTTTGGTAGCTTCATATTCTTTTGGTGCAAATAAATATGTTCGTCCTTATGTTTCATTCGGCTATGTTTTGAATTACTACATCAACAATCGATTGAGTTATTCTTACGCGGGTTCAAACAATGAAGAAACATTATTGGTCAAGAATGATTTCAATTCAATCAATCATGCATTGAGAGTTTCCTTTGGATACGATTTTGTCTTGGACAAGAAATGGAATATGAGAACTGAATGTTACGGTTCATCGTTCGTTTCATCGCTTACAGAGCAGGGGATAAGTAGACGTCAAGTTGCAATCGGAATATCAATTCATTTATTAAGAAAGAGCAAGTAATTTTAACTCTTTTTTTCTCTGAAATGTATCGTTAACCCAATATGAAGAAGGGTTAATATACATGAAACGTATCGGTTGATTTCTTTAACAAAACCACAAAGTCATCTTCATTTTTAGGGTTTATTGAAAGGGCATCTTTGCTCCAAATTAAACTAAACAAATGAAAACGAATCAAAACATTTTCAAGGCCATTGCTTCTTTCGCTTTGGCTTTTGGTGCTTTTGCGAGTGCACAGGCACAATCCAACTTAGGAGCTTCTTGCGGTTGCCCGCCAGTTGCTAGCAGACCAACGATCAATGTTACTTCATTACCTGGTTACGTTGCTATCAACGGTACTTTCGGTGGAGAGTTAACGCAAGGTGCTACTTTCACTTGTGACAAGACTTATATCTTAGATAAGAAGATTTACATTCCTTCTGGTCAATCTTTGAACATTGCACCTGGAACTGTTATCAAAGGAGCTTTAAATAACGTTCCAGCTGAAGCAACAGCATTAATTATCTCACGTGGAGGTAAAATTAACGCAGCGGGTACAGAGTCTTGTCCTATCGTATTCACTGCTGCTGCAGATCCAATG
>JBJOON010000152.1:0-4491 GCA_046051235.1 Bacteroidota bacterium | reverse complement strand
GACGTCTGCGCGATGCATACAAAGCATTGAAGAGAATTGAATCTGTTGATCCATCATTCAAGGACTCGAAGCAAATGTTAGAGTCTTGTCTTAAGCAAGGTCGCATTACGGTTGCCTATGTGGCGGTTGATCGTGAAAATGTAAACAACGATGTGGAGAAGGAAATGGGCGCGCACGTTATGCAGTCTTTGCTGGATAACAAAGATCCATTTTTGACATTGTTGGATCGCGATTACACCTCGAGACTTTTGGAAGAGCAGAAATTGGGGATGTCGGGTTTGTATGATGAAAAAACATTGATTCAAGCAGGTAAATTGGTTGGAGCACAGTATATCTTATTGGGAGAGATTATTGAATATTCAGCAGATCAGAAGTTGAATGACTATGGATTCAAGAAAGGTTATTTAGGAAAGACTATAGGTGATACGAAGGTGAAGTATCGTCAGTGGAACAAGAAGTTTTCTTTGCAAATGAAATACAGAATTAGCATGGTTGATTCTGAGACAGGAGAGACGCTTTTCAATTCTGTTTATCCGTTGAATAAGATGAGTGAGGTGGATTGGGCTGAATACAACGGCGATTACAAGATGGTTTATCCTGGTGATTGGAACTGGGAATTGATTCGCACGGGAGAGGATCATGTAGACATTGCGAAGTACAATGACCTTCAAAAATTATTCAATCAGAAGCCCATGGGCAATGAACTAAATCAATTGCGCACCAATTTCATGATTGAGCTTTCGGGTTTTGTGAAGAGAGGTGTGGAGACGAAGATTATTGAAGTAACGCCTTAGGCGTTAAGCTTTTCGTGAATGACAAGAATGTCATTCAGAATACGATTCCCTTCGTTATTCTCTATTTTAAATAATTTGTTGGAAGGGAATTTCTCGTTTCTCTTTTGAAGCGAATCGCGTTTGTTGAATTCCTCTTCTGTAAGTCCGCTTCGAAGGATAACGCGCTGAAGGCGCGTTTCTCTGTTTGCGATTACTTCAATTAACCAATCGCAGTTTTCAGGGTGAAACGAATCGGCTAGTGCCGCTTCGCGAATGATGTATTTTGAAGTTTGATTGGACTTCCATTGCGTGAATTTGTCTTGGACATAGCTGTGAATGAGCTTTTCAAGGCGAAGCCTTTTTTCTACGTTCGAAAAAATGATGGAAGCGATTTCAGATTTCCAAGAGTCTTTCGAAAAGTCAATTTCAATTCCGAGAGTCGCTTTAACTTCATTTTGAATAGAAGGAATGGCGTATGCTTTCTTGGCTTCGTCGTCGGAATTGAAAACAGGAATTCCGAGTGCAATGAAGACCTTTGCAATTGTCGATTTTCCCGACCCTATATTTCCTGTTAATCCTACTACTTCCATAGAAAAAATAATTCAAGCTAACAAAACGAAATGTATCTTTGCCGCATGTCAAAAGTAAACGAAGTTCTTATTGCACCGTCGGTTTTATCTGCCGATTTTGCAAATCTGCAGCGTGATATCGAAATGATAAATGCATCTGCTGCGGATTGGTTTCATGTAGATGTAATGGATGGTGTTTTCGTTCCGAATATTTCTTTCGGAATGCCGGTTATAAAGGCGCTTAAAAAGTATGCTGCAAAGCCATTGGACGTCCACTTGATGATTGTTCAGCCTGAACGTTACATTGCTGATTTTAAAGCAGTGGGGGCGGACATTTTAACTGTTCACGCTGAAGCGTGCACGCATCTGCACAGAACCATTCAAGCAATTAAAGCTGAAGGAATGAAGGCAGGAGTGGCTCTGAATCCGCATACACCTTTAAGTGCGATTGAAGAAGTGTTAGAAGATGTTGATTTGATTTTAATAATGTCTGTGAATCCAGGTTTCGGCGGACAACAGTTTATTGAAAATACCTATTCTAAATTGGAGCGTTTGAAGGCGATGTTAGCGAATACCACAAATAAGCCGGCTGTTGAAGTCGATGGTGGTGTGAATGCCACGAATGCGCCGAAACTAAAGGCAGCGGGCGCGACAGCATTAGTAGCGGGCAACTTTGTATTTTCAAGTTCTAATCCAACAACAACTATTCAAGAATTAAAAACGTCTGTCAATGGCTAAGAAAAATAGTGGAGTGAATTTGTTCAAGTTCCGTGTAATTATGGATACAGAACAAGATGTGTTTCGCGACATTGAAATCGAAACAGAGTCGAATTTCGATTCGTTACACAAGGCCGTTTTAGATGCCTTCGATTTCGAGCAAGGTGAAATGGCCAGTTTTTATTTGAGTGACGAAGAGTGGAGCAAAGGGTTAGAGATTTCGTTAATGGACATGGGCGGAGTAGACGAAGATTCGCTTTCGATGTCGACGACTATTCTCTCTGATATGGTTATGAAGCCAGGTGATAAAATTTTATATGTGTATGATTTCATGCGCATGTGGATTTTCTATATTGAATTGATGGAAGTGAAGAAGGATAAGCCAAGTACAATTTATCCGCGCGTTGCATTGGCATTCGGAGATGCTCCGTCGCAAGACAGTAAGGAGTTTCAAGATATGTTTGAAGCAGATGTAGTAGGAGGAGGCGCTGTTGATATGGATGATGTTGATGATGAAGAAGACGAGTTCGGTGAAGACGACAACATTTTTGATGAAGATGAGTTTGACGGGTCTTATACCTATGACAATGAATAAATATCTGGCTTTCGCGTTGTTTTTCATCTTCGCATCTTGTGAAAACAAAGAGCGTAAAGTGACCTCTGATTTATTGAATTTCCCTTCTGCAGAAAACGGAGAGGTGCAAGGTGACTTGCCTGAGATTTCTTTTGAAGAAGGTGAGTTTAATTTTGGGAGAGTTGCTGTTGGAGAGAAAATTACACATGCTTATTCTTTTATAAACAAGGGGAAGGCAAATCTTCAAATTGCACAGGTGACACCGAGTTGCGGTTGTACAACCCTAAAAGACTGGCCGAAGGAGCCTATAGCACCGGGACAATCAGGTGTTATTACTGTAGAGTTTAACAGCGCTGGTTTTTCAGGAAACATAGAGAAGACCATTCAAGTTGCTACAAACGGAATACCTCGCGACTACTATTTAAGGTTAAAAGGAGAGGTTTCAGGACAGGCGCTAGACGCGGCTCAGCCGGGAGTTAAAATGGATCGTGTGAAGTAATTGATTTCAGCGGTTATAATTAAGTACATTTGCAAACTAAAATAGAAAACAAAATGATTTTATTACAAGCACAAGGAGAGCAAAGCATGATGCCTATGTTAATGATGATGGGCGGAATGTTTGTTATTATGTATTTCTTCATGATTCGTCCACAAATGAAAAAGGCGAAAGAAGCGAAGAAGTTTCAAGACAGTATTGCTGTTGGCGACAAGATTGTTACAGTAGGTGGAATTCACGGTAAAGTTGTTGAAGTGGACGAAACAACAGTTGTTATTGGCTTAGACCAAGGACGCATGCGCATTGAGAAAGCGGCTTTAAGCGCAGATAGAACTGTTGTCGAAGGTCAACAGAAATAAGAAGATTCAACTCATTAAAAAAGGCCGCATTCGCGGCCTTTTTTGTTGTCTTATCTAAAAGTTAGTACTTCTTTTTCTTAGCACCACCCTCTTTGAATTTCCATCCACCAGCACGTCCGCTAGAACTTCCAGCTGAACTCCCTGATGAACTTCTTTCTCCGCTAGAGCGTCTTTCACCACCACCAGAACTGCGTTCTGAAGCGCTTCTATCCGATCCACCTGTACGAGGTCCACGGTCACGATTGTAGCCACCACCAGAACCGCCACGATTCTCGTAGCCTCCGCTGTAGCTCTTGTTTCCACGCATGCGAACACGTCCGATACCGGCTTCTTGATTTCCGCGCGATTCAACACGAATGGTTCTTCCACGGTATTTAATTCCCGAATTGAAGACCTCTAAAACCTTATCGTAAGATGCAGTACGAACCTCGAACAAAGAGAATGTGTCTTTCAAATCAGACCATGGAATCTCTTGCTCACTTACGTTTGCTGTTTCAGCAATGTATCCTTTTAGTGTGTTGAAATTGAATTGATCTTTCTTACCAACATTGATATACATTTTCACAACACCAGGTGTCGCACCGCGCGCATCGCCGCGTGAAGAATCAACATTAAGGTCTGGAGCGTTTTTGTAATACTCTAAGAATCTATTGAATTCAGTTGAGATGAAATGCTGAATCACTTGCTCTTTCGTGAAGTCTGCAAACTCTTCATAAACCGCAGGTAAATATTTTCCAATATTGCCTTGGTTTACTTCTGTTTCTTTCACACGATTTACCAAGTGAAGCAATTGCTTCTCACAAACATCCGCCGGTGTAGGAAGAGTTCCTTTGGTAAATGTTGTTTGAATGATTTTCTCTAATTGCTTAATTCTGAAGGTCTCCTTCATGTTAATTAATACAATACTTACACCTTTTTTACCAGCACGAGCTGTACGTCCACTTCTGTGTGTATAGTTCTCAATTTCGTCAGGCAAATTGTATTGTATAACGTGTGTTACGTC
>JBJOON010000151.1:0-4530 GCA_046051235.1 Bacteroidota bacterium | reverse complement strand
TACAAATGTATTAATTGTTGCTTTGGTCATCTGCGATATGTCTGCATCAGGGGCATACATTTTTGAAATTCCAGCAATTAGAAAATCATGAATAAGTTTCGAGAAATAAGACGTTGAGCGTCGGTTGTCTCTGCTTTCATTGAGGCGCTGTGAAACTTCAAATACTAGATTGAAAGAATCTTCTGCAGAAATGTTATTCGGAATTCGCTCGCGCAATTCTTCCAAGGTAAGCACAGCATCTCCCAAATGCGCAACCGCGTTTTGATTTGAAGTGCCGCAGCTTGTCACTACAAACACACAAAAGGCTGCTATAAAAATGTGTGCAGCTCTCATGGTTTACTTCGCAATAGAATGAAGGACTTCTGTGTTGATTTTGTAGGTACGTGTTTTACGTAACTCTTCTACCCATTGTTTGTCCAGGAAATTTTGATACTCCGAAGTAACGAGACCACGAGCTTCCGACAATTTCTTTGGAGACTTGTTCAACAACTCTTATATGTCAACCACCATCACTTGTCCGTTCATTGGAACATTCATGCTCAAACCTTCCGTCCACTTAATCTTACCCAACACTTCGCGATCTTCACGAGCGAACAACCCACCTTCTGTTTGAAGGTTCAATTGTGTTCCCTGATTCAATTCCGCAGCTGCTTCAGAAGGTGATTTTCCACCTTCCAACATCTTACGAAGCTTGTTTGCTATCTCGTCGTTTGCGCAGGTGTAGATCACTACTTCCGCACGATCTGGCCACATGAAACTCGCCTTGTTCGACTCGAAGTAATTGTTCAGTCCAACAGTGTCTTTCACTGCCTTCGACCAAACCAATTGATCGGTTAATTCAAATAACAAAATTCCTTCACGGTATTCTTTCATTAATAAGCGGAAGGCAGGGTACTTCTCTTCAAGATGTGCATCTTCTTCACGCATTAATTTGTCTTCAGCAAACATCTTCGCTTCGTGCTTCACGTAGTCAACGGGATTCAAATTCGTGTTCGCGCCTTTGCGAGTAATCATGGTTTGATAGAAGTCGTTCACGGTATATTTCGTTCCAGCAACTTCACAAAATACTTTCTTCAATAATCCTTTACTCGCTTTCAACTGGCCTACGTAGGTGCTGCTGTCTGCCTTTGCTGCAAGCTTATTGATGTATTTCTGGTTGTATACGTAGTTGTACTCCTTTCCAATTTTCGCAAGGAAAGAATTCTTGGTTTTTTCAGCGCGAGCATCTTTCGAAACTTTCGCTTTGATGTCTTTTGACATTGATTCGAATGAAGCCAGAGGCTTGTAACCTAGGCGCTTCACAATGTGCCAACCGTATGTGGTTTTAAATGGACGCGAAACATCTCCGTCTGCATTCAATGCGTATGAAGCCTCTTCGAATTCAGAAACCATTTTGTTTGTTCCAAACCAAGGAAGTTCTCCTCCTTTGTTTTTAGTAGTTACATCTTCGCTATACAAGGCACACAACTCGGCGAAGGTTTGTTTTCCTTCCAATGCTTTTTGATATATCTCGTTAATCTTAGCTTCCGCCGCGGGATCGTTTGGATCTTCTTTCTTCGGCTTCACCATGATGTGTGCAACATGAATCTCTCCGCGTGCAGGACGACGTCCGGTTACTTTCAACAAGTGATAACCGTATTGCGTGCGAACAGGCATGGTTACTTCACCAATCTTGGTATTGTATGCAGCTAATTCAAACGGATAAACCATTTGGAATGCTGTGAAGTAACCAAGATCTCCGTTGTTCTTCTCAACTGATTTATCGGTGCTGTATTTTTTTGCAGCCGACTCGAAAGACTCGCCAGCAAGAATCTTCTTGCGAATATCCATAATCTTGTTGTAGGCTTTCAAGGTATCTGCCGCCAGAGCGTTTGGCTTACATTCGATAAGCAAGTGACTTGCACGAACTTCTTCTTGCAAATGCGCATAGGCCTCTTGCATTAGTTCGTCTAATTTTTCTTGGTCGGTCAAATAAGGACGAGCCAATTGTGCGCGGTATCCTTGCAATTCATATTTGAATTTGCTAACCGTATCTAATCCTGCAGCCTTCGCAGCATGTACCTTCAATTTGAAGTTGATGAATAGTTCCATGTATTCATCAAGTGATGCTTTCGTAACAACAGAATCACGGTTGTTTTTTCTGAAAATATTTTCAAATTCTTCCAAAGAAACATCTTCCCCGTCTACACTAAGAACAGTAGGAGAGGCAGCAGAAGCCTTTTGAATCGGTTGCGCATTCGCGCTGAACCACACTGTGCAAAGGAGCACAACATTTAAAAGTAGAACTTTTGTAAAACGCATATGACTAAAATTAAACTGAATTATTTATAACTGTAATTTGGTGCTTCTCTTGTGATTACCACATCGTGCGGATGACTTTCTTTGATACCCGCGTTTGTAATTCGAATGAATTTTGCTTCTTGAAGTTGGGTAATGTTAGATGCTCCGCAGTATCCCATTCCGGCTCTAAGTCCGCCAATGATTTGGTGCATTACTTCCATTACTGAACCTTTGAAAGGTACACGTCCTGAAATTCCTTCAGGAACTAATTTCTTTATATCGTCTTCAGCATCTTGGAAGTAACGATCTTTTGAACCGTGTTGCATGGCTTCCAAAGAACCCATTCCTCTGTATGATTTGAATTTTCTTCCTTCGAAAATAATTGTTTCTCCCGGAGATTCTTCAGTTCCCGCAAGCATAGAACCAATCATTATGGTTGACGCTCCGCCTGCAATTGCTTTCGCAATATCTCCTGTATATCGAATTCCACCGTCTGCAATCATGGGTATGCCTGTTCCTTTCAACGCTTCTGCAACGTCAGTTACAGCAGTTAATTGTGGAACACCTACACCAGCGATTACGCGTGTTGTACAAATTGAACCTGGTCCAATTCCAACCTTCACTCCATCAGCACCCGCTTCCACCAAAGCTTTCGCAGCTGCACCCGTAGCAATGTTTCCAACAATCACATCAATTTTATCTCCGAAAGCGGCCTTTACTTTTTTCAAGGTTTCAATTACACCTTTCGAATGACCGTGTGCCGTGTCAATAACCACCGCATCTACTCCCGCTTTCACCAAAGCCTCAACACGCTCCATGGTATCTCCGGTTACACCAACCGCCGCGGCGCAACGCAAACGTCCGAAGTTGTCTTTACAGGCATTCGGATATCTACGCAATTTTAAAATGTCTTTGTATGTGATCAATCCCATGAGTTTTCCATCTGCGGAAACAACAGGAAGTTTTTCAATTTTCTTTTCTTGAAGAATAGATTCAGCCGTTTCTAAATCTTTCGGTTTGTCTGTTGTGACAAGGTTTTCGCTTGTCATTACTTCACGAATCGGCTTCTCGTAATTTTTTTCGAAACGAAGGTCTCTGTTTGTAACGATTCCCTTCAACACTCCTTCGGCATCTACAACAGGTATTCCTCCAATTTTGTGCTCGGCCATAATGGTGAGCGCATCTCCTACGTTTGCAGTTTCGTGCAGGGTAATAGGATCTTGAATCATTCCGCTTTCGCTACGCTTCACCTTTCTCACTTCTGCCGCTTGAGCAGCAATACTCATATTCTTGTGAATCACAGCAATTCCGCCTGCTCGAGCCATGGCAATGGCCATTGAGCTTTCAGACACGGTATCCATAGCAGCAGCCACAACAGGTGTGTGAAGCGTGATGTTTTTTGTGAATTGCGATGAAATGTTCACTTCACGTGGAAGCACCTCTGAATAGGCCGGAACGAGAAGAACATCGTCGTAAGTAAGACCTTCTCCTACAATTTTCGAATGGTTTGCGGACATACGTTTGAATTTTCGAATAAAATTCGGACAAATGTACGAAAAATAGGGGTAAAAAAAGCGCCCCTTTCGGAGCGCTTTTATATTCTAAATTGAAAGTCGAAACTTAAACTACCCCTTGGTCTAACATAGCATCGGCAACTTTAACGAAACCTGCGATGTTTGCACCTTTCACGTAGTTAACGTAATCTCCCTCTGTTCCGTACTGAACACATGCAGCATGAATGCTCTTCATGATGTTGTGAAGACGTTGGTCAACTTCTTCACGTGTCCAGCTTAAACGAAGACTGTTTTGAGACATTTCCAAACCAGATGTTGCTACACCACCTGCGTTAGACGCTTTACCTGGAGAGAACATTAATTTGTTTTCGTCGAACACTGCAATTGCTTCTGGAGTTGAAGGCATGTTAGCACCTTCAGCTACAGCGATACAACCGTTTGCTACCAATGCTTTCGCATCGTCGCCGTTCAATTCGTTTTGCGTAGCGCAAGGAAGAGCAATGTCGCACTTCACACCCCAAGGTGTTTTTCCAGCTACGAACTCACATCCGTATTTGGTCGCGTATTCTTGAATACGTCCACGCTTCACGTTTTTCAATTCCATTAAGAAAGCAAGTTTCTCAGCATCGATTCCGTTTGCGTCGAAGATATATCCAGATGAATCTGAAGCGGTAACCACTTTAGCACCTAATTCAGTAGCTTTTTCAATCGCGTATTGTGCAACGTTTCCAGAACC
>JBJOON010000150.1:0-4533 GCA_046051235.1 Bacteroidota bacterium | reverse complement strand
ATTATATGGTCCAACAAACCATTCGCGATCAGCCGTGTAGGCATACAACTGCGTTCCCTCAGGCAAATACAACTGTTTAAAGAAAACGTCCATGCTTAAAGCGCCTGGACTATAAACGCGGAGCTGCCACATTTTATCTCCATTCGGGTAGTAAGTCCACACACCATCGGTAAGCGCATCCATCGGATGCTCAATGATTTTTCCATAAATGGGAAGTGTTCCGTTTTTGTCTGACTCGTCGGCCATGGCCCACAATTCTTCACTGGTCAGATTAGCGACTTGAATTCGCTCAATTCGAGAATTGAAAGAAGCATTAGACTCTCTGAATCCAGCTGGCTCCTGAGCCATCACTTGCAGCGACAACAAGAGTGCTGCTAAAAAGTATAGTTTTTTCATTTTGCAGATTTGAGGTGGCAAGATAGTCAGTATTTTTGCTTCCTTGACTCTGTTTCCTAAAATATCACGTCTACTCCTGAAGGCCTACATTGGTCCCTTCATTATAACCTTCTTAATTGCGATGTTCATTTTTGAAATGCAATTCATTTGGGTGTACCTAGACGATTTAGTTGGAAAAGGAATTGACCCAATTACGATTTTACAACTGCTTGTTTATGCAAGCGCAAGAATCGTGAACATGGCTCTGCCACTCGCTATTCTAATGTCTAGCATCATGACTTTCGGAACACTCGCCGAAAACTATGAACTCACTGCTATGAAAAGTGCGGGCATGTCATTGAGCCGAATTCTTCGCCCTCTTGTTGTGTTCATGTGCGCATTATCCATTTTCTCATTCGTCTTCGCGAACAACGCTTGGCCCATTGCAAACTTGAAATTCCGAACCTTGCTCTACAGTATTGTTCAGCAACGTCCAACCCTAAACCTTGAAAGTGGCGTGTTCTATAACGGTATTGAAGGAATAAGCATTCGCGTAATGGACAAAAACATAGAGACTGGGGTTCTCAGAGATGTCCTAATCTATGACCACCGCAATCAGAATTTAGGAAACCGAACTGTTATTCGCGCGCAAGAGGGAAACATGAGTGAAACAGAAGACAAACGCTTCCTCATTCTCACACTTAAAAACGGAGTCACCTACGAAGAGAAAGAAGAAACCAACAGACCGAAGAAAGGCGCTATGCAACCTCAAAAGCCAGAAAAGCATATGCCTTTAGTTGCGGGTAACTTTGAAACCATGATCCTTCGCCTTGACTTAAGCTCTTTCATCTTTCAGAAAAACGACGAAGAGATTTTCAAGAATTCTTTCGAGATGATGACGGTAGCCCAGCTCGATCAAACCATTGATAGTCTTGAACTTCAACGCGACAGTCTTGAAAAGGCCATTCAATATTTTCAAGCAGACAATCAGAACAAAACTTCCGACGCCAATGCACCTTCGGTTACCAGTGCGAAAAACGTTGCATTAGATAATAATGCCAAACAAGCGAAAACGCTTGAGGGCATGAACGAAGAATTACTCAACCGAAACAAATTCATTAATCGTCATAAAATTGAATGGCACAGAAAATTCACGCTTGCTTTTTCTTGCATTATTCTCTTTTTCATTGGCGCTCCGCTTGGTGCAATTATTCGCAAGGGTGGCTTAGGCTGGCCAACCATTCTAGCATTAGGGATTTTCATTCTCTTTGAAATGCTTACCATTGCTGGAGAAAAAATGACCAAAAGCAATATTCTAGAACCTCAAATTGGAATGTGGCTAGCAACATTTGTCACACTGCCAATGGGTATATTCATTACCTATAGAGCGCGAATGGAAGGAAAATGGCAGTGGAACATTTTCAAGAAAAAAGAAAAGAAAACCAAATCTGATAACTCATGAAATTTCTTCAGATTTGTCAGAAACCTCCGCTGCCGCTAACCGATGGAGGATGCATTGCTTTTCACGCCCTTACAACCGGATTACTCCAAGCAGGACATAGCGTTAAAGTTTTTACGCTCTTCACAGACAAGCACGATTTTCTTCCGGAAACTATGCCCGAAGACTATGTGCAGAAAACAGACATTGAAGGTGTTTATGTAGACACGAACATGAATTTAATTGATGTCTACTGCAACTTCATGACACGTGACCCTTACAACCTGAGTCGTTTTTTTTCAGTAGATGTAGACATCCGGCTCACGCGTTTACTTCAAAAAGAAAAATACGATTGTATTATTCTTGAAAGTATTTTTACTACACCTTATTTGCCCACCATTCGCAGAAACGTGAAGACGAAAGTTATTCTTAGATCACACAATGTTGAACACCAAATTTGGAATAAGCTTGCTGTTGGAGAAAAGAATTTCTTCAAACGCGCTTACATGTCATACCTCAGCAAAAAATTATACAAAGCTGAAATAGAAGCTTGGCGCAGTGTTGATGGCACAGCCTGCATTAGTTACGACGACCTGCAGTTTACCCAAGTGCTTTCACAAAAGCCATCCTACCTCCTGCCTGTGGCTATGCCCGTTCAAGTGCCTGTTGAAATGACGGGGAACGAACTTAAAGTTTACCACATTGGCTCAATGGATTGGATGCCAAATTTGGAAGCTATAAATGGATTCATTGAAAACACACTTCCAACAGTGCTTCAGGAAATTCCTGATTTCGAGTTTCATATTGCAGGAAGGAAAATGCCGGTAAGCCTTCACGAAAAAAAAATACCTGGAGTAGTTTCTTGGGGTGAAGTTGAAAGTGCGGAATTATTTGCTCGGAAATTCCAAATTATGATTGTTCCCTTGCAATCAGGTTCGGGTATTCGAATTAAAATTTTAGAGGCATTTGCCATGGGCATTGCAGTAATTTCTACAGAACAAGGAATACGCGGATTAGATGTCGACGATCGAAAAGAGTATTACCGCGCAGAAACTCCCGATCAATGGGTTCAGGCACTTCGCGCCTTACAAGATCCTCAAGAGCGCGCCCGAATTGGAAAGAATGCGCAAAATTTCATGGAAGAATCTTACAGCAATTCAAAAATTGTTCAGCCGTTAGTTCAATTCATTAAATCACTTACGAAAAGATGAAACTCGTGGTGCTCTCTTCGCGCATTCCGTATCCATTGGAAAAGGGAGATAAACTCCGAATTTTCCACCAGATAAAACATCTTGCAAAATCACATGAGATCTGTCTCATCTGCCTGAATGAAAACTCAGAAGAAATAGACACCTCTGTGCTTGAAGAATTGGTTACTGAATTACACATAATTCCATTAGCAAAATGGAAAATACCTTTCCGCCTATTCTTCGCAATTTTTCACAATCTACCTTTTCAAGTGGAGTATTTCCTTGAAAGGAAAAACAAAAAAAAGATTGAAGCAATCATTCAAGAATTCAATCCCAATCATATTTATTGTCAACTCATTCGAACAGCTGAATACGTCAAGAATCTTTTTCAATTCGACAAAACACTTGATTACATGGACGCCTTCAGTGCTGCGGCAATGCGAAGAGCAAAAACTGAAAAAAGATTTCGGAAATTATTTTGGAAGATTGAAAACGAACGTGTGAAAAAGTATGAGCGAAGCATCTACGACTATTTCAATCAGCATTCAATCATTACCGAGCAAGACCGAAATTTATTGGCAATTCCTTCCAACAAAAAAATTTCTATTGTCCCAAACGGAGTAGATACCGGGCATTTCGAAAACTCAAATGTTTCTAAAAAATACGATATCGTATTCGCAGGAAATATGAATTATCCGCCTAACATTGCCGCTGCTATTTTTCTTGTTGAAGAAATACTTCCAAAATTAAAATCGCAATTTCCAAATGTTACTGTGCTTATTGCAGGGGCGAACCCCTCCACTGAAGTGCTGAATTTAGCAACCGAAAACATATCTGTTTCAGGCTGGATGAACGATATTCGAGAAGCTTATTGCGAATCGCGCGTGTTCGTTGCGCCTATGTTTATTGGTGCCGGCATGCAAAACAAAATCCTCGAGGCCATGTCAAGTGAGCTTCCCGTAATTACCACAACCCTTGCTGCTGAAGCATTCAAAGAAAAAAATCTTTCCAAAGTCCTTGAGGCAAACTCAAGTTTCGAATTCGCAAAGGCCATTCAATATTATTTGTTGAATGAAGGAGCACAGATTTCAGATGGAAAGAAAAACAGAATTTATGTGGAAGAAAAATACAGCTGGAAAATCAGCAATCTAAAATTAGAGCAATGCATTTCAAATCAATAATAGCCCTTGTCGTTTGCTTCGCAACGATGCAACTTTGCGCTCAGTCAGAAATTATCATGCTCGGACATGTGGGACAACGCAACGCAGAAATTTGGGTGCATTGGCCTATGGAAAACGAAACTGTTTCCATAAAATACTCTACAATTGCTCCTGAAATTGCAACTTCACAAGGCGGAAAAGAACTTCTATTTGTCTCGAATGACAAAAATCTTTCTTCAAAAATTGTACTGTCTTCTCTTCAACCTGGGGCCCATTACACCTTCTTTCTCGAAAGCAAAAGTTTTCACACGAAGATTTACGAATTCTCCACGCAAGAACTGTGGCAATGGAGAAAAGATGCTCCGGATTT